>DASSGE010000732.1:0-3115 GCA_035693605.1 Binatia bacterium | reverse complement strand
CAGTAAAATCGATCCTCACTCGGCACCAGTTTCCGAAGCCCCCTGGGTGTTTTTGCGGAAGTTATGCTATGATTATTGACATACTTCGATGCGTGGAAAATCCATTCCTAGCGAGTTGTTGCCGGTACCCTCGCTGGCGGCTCGGCTGTTATTCTTCGTCAATTTTAAGCGGCTCAGAGTCTGGCTCTGGTGGCTTGCCGTTGTTTTAATCGTCGCCGCTTGCCTATTCGTCGAGATCCAGACTTCGCTTCTACAGTCGTGGTTCTTCACCAGCACCAACGAGCGGCTTTTTTATACGCTCAAAAATGGCCCAAGCCGAGAGATCGTTTTTCCTCGTGCCGGGCCCTTTGACGAGCGGCGTGGCTATTCCAAGCTACCCGCTTTTCAAACGCGCCTCGAATCGCAAGCCTACCGGGTGACTAAACAAATGCGCCAGTCGGAAACCATGCTCACGCTCTTGGAGCGCGGCATCTCGCCACCTTATCGCGAATCCCCCGGTGCCGGCTTGGAAATCCGCGGTGCCGATGGAGTACAACTCTTTCGCTATGCCCAGTCCGACTTTCTTTTCGGTAAGATCGACGACATCCCGCCGCTCTTAGTCAAAACTCTCTTATTCCTGGAGAATCGCGATCTTGATCGGCCAGCCACGCCTTGGCAGAATCCCGTAATCGAGTGGGACCGGACGTTCAAAGCGGCGCTTTACTATCTCGGCTCGAAACTTCACCTGCCGGTTCCCGTACAAGGCGGCAGCACACTGGCAGTGCAGTTGGAAAAGTTTCGCCATTCGCCCCACGGCCGCACCGGCGATCCTTTCGACAAGCTGCGCCAAATCGTCGGCGCCAGTTTGAAAGCCTATCAAGAAGGGCCCAACACCCGCGCCTGGCGCGAACGCATCATTGTCGATTATTTGAATACTGTTCCCCTGGCCGCCGCTCCCGCCTATGGCGAGATTCACGGTCTCGGCGAAGGCCTCCACGCCTGGTTTGGCATTCGCTTGAACGATGCCGTCAATGATTTGAAAACAGCCAAAACGACACCCGCCAAGGTCCGCGCCTTCAAACATGCCTTGGCTCTCTTGATTTCAGTCCGAGCACCGTCGGTGTTTTTGGTCGACGAGCGGTCATCGCTGGAAGAAAAGGTCGACCAATTTACCCGCCTGATGGCCCGTGCCGGGTTGATCGACTGGGAGTTCGCCGCGCTTCTGCAAGAAACGCCGATCAAGTTTCTGCCCAGTGCGCCGCTACCGCCGCAGCCGTCGTCGAACAAGAACAAAGCCGCCAACGCCATCCGCGTCAGCATGATGGAGGTGCTTGGCGTCAACAATCTTTACGATTTAAATCGCCTGCATCTACAAGTCGAAAGCACCATTGATGTGCCGCTGCAGAAACGGGTGTCCGATTTCTTTAATAACTTGGGCCAACGCGAGGTCATCAAAGCCTATGGTCTCGACGGCGAGCGCCTGCTCGAAGCCAATGACCCATCGAAAATGATTTATTCGTTCCTGCTCGTAGAAGCCACACCGAATGGCAATCTGGTGCGGGTACAGGCGGATAACTTGGCGGCCTCTTTGGATTTCAACAAAAGCGTCAAGCTGGAACTCGGCAGCACCGCCAAGCTGCGCACTCTAACGCATTATTTAGAATTGATCGCCGAACTTCACAAGGAATTCTCCGGCCTCGAACCAACAGAGCTGGAAGCACGCGGAAACGCCGCCCGCGATCCTCTGACCAAATGGGCGGCGGAAACCCTGCGTACAGATAACGCTATGGCGTTGCAGCCGTTCCTTGACAAGGCCATGGAACGGAAATATTCCGCCAGTCCTTATGAGGCGTTTTTCACCGGCGGCGGTCTGCACCATTTTGAGAATTTCGACAAGAAAGAGAACGAGCGCATTTTCGAACTGCGCGATGCTCTGCGCAACTCCAACAACTTGGCCTTCATTCGCCTGATGCGCGACTTGGTCAGCTATCATCGCGCTCGACTCGCCTACGACGCGAACAATGTGCTCGACAATCCCGCCAATCCGACACGCCGGCACATGCTTCAGGAGATCGCTGATGAGGAATCCCGCATCGCACTGCGCCGGGCGTATCAGCATTATGCCAAACAAACACCCGACGAGATCGTCAAAAGGATGCTCGGTAATAAACGCAATATCGAGCGCCGCCTCGCCGTCCTGTTTTTCGCCTGGAAGATCGGTAGCGATGAGGAAGCGTTAAACGCTTGGTTGGAAAAGCACGAGGCTAAAAGCGCCGAGACCGATGTCACGAAACTGTTTCGCGCTTACCAGAATCCACGCCTGACATTGGTTGACTACGCCTATCTGCTCAGCATGCACCCGCTCGATCTCTGGTGCGCCAGCGAATATCGCAAGAATAGCGAGCTGACTTGGGAAGCGCTTTATCAAAAAAGCGAGCAGGTACGCCACTTGGGGTCGGCCTGGCTGCTCAACCCGCGCAACCGTCGAGCCCAAGAGAATCGGCTGCGTATCCGCATTGAAAAAGACGCCTTCTTGCGCATGACGCCCTATTGGCAACGGCTTGGCTTCCCGTTCAAATCATTGGTGCCGACCTATGCCACCGCAATCGGCAGCTCGTCGGACCGGCCCACGGCGCTGGCTGAGCTGGTCGGCATTCTGGTCAACGACGGCATACGGCGCCCCGCCACGACACTGACGAAAATTCATTTCGCCGGCAATACACCCTACGAGACGGTTTTGGAAAAACAGCAGAATAAGGGAGAAGCGGTGCTCGCCCCGGAGGTCGCCCGCACCATGCGCAAAGTCATGGCCGAAGTCGTCGAACAGGGAACCGCGCGCAGACTCAATGGAGCCTTCAAACTCGCTAACGGCACGGTGCTCACCGTCGGCGGAAAGACCGGCTCGGGCGACAATCGTTTTGAAACCTTTAACCGCAGCGGCGGTGTGATCAGCTCACGCGCAACCAACCGTACCGCCACATTCGTGTTCTATATCGGCGAGCGTTACTACGGCGTTTTCACCGCCTTTGTCCAAGGACAGGAGGCCGGCAAGTACCATTTTACCAGCGGCCTACCGGTCACCTTGCTCAAATTACTGGCGCCCTCGATCATTGCCAGATTCGACAACAAAAGTCTC
>DASSGE010000731.1:0-4499 GCA_035693605.1 Binatia bacterium | reverse complement strand
GAGCCACTCTTGTATCACTTGCGGCAACAACGGCGGCACGCCAAAGTACCCAAAAAACATCCACACCAATAATGGCACATTGCGAAAAAATTCAACGTAGCCGCTGGCGAGCCACCGCAGCGGCGCGATCGGCATGGTGCGCAATGCCCCGGCCACGGCGCCGAGAACGACCGCGATGATCAGTCCGAGCGCGAAAATTTGCAGTGTGGTAATAACCCCTTGAAGCAGCCAGCTACCGGACTGGCCGGTCCAGAGAATGCTCCAATTAAACTGGTAATTCATTTAACGTAGGCGCGATGCAGTGGAGCCAATGGATCAATGAATATCTTACTCGCGCCTTGCCGATTTTATTTTGGCAAAACTTGCAGCTGCAAGAATCGCTTGTTCTCCGGCGTCAACGGGTACGGAACTTCGCTTTTGGCACCGAACCATTTTTCATAGAGATTGAAGTAGAGTCCGGATGAGATGGCGTCCATTAACCCGACGTTCACGACTAGACGAAAGTCGGATTCGTTCTTGCGCATCGCCATCCCGTAGGGATCGTAGGAGAAGAAATCGCCGACCACCGTCCAGTCATCCGGCTTCGGTGCCTTAGCTTTCAACCCCGCGAGCTGAATGCCGTCGTTGGTGTAGGCATCGACCTGGCGCTGGGAGAGCGCTTGGAACGCCGCCGGCTGGTCCTGGAACTCCACGAGCTTGGCGCTGGGAACTTTTTCCCGGATGATCTTCGCATTAGTCGAGCCTTGCTGAGCGGCGATGCGTTTGCCGGCGATGCTCTGAATGCCTTTGACCGGACTGCCTTTGCGCACGAGAAATTGTGCACCGGTGACGAAGAAGGTCAAGCTGAAGTCAACTTGTTCGCGGCGTACCTGGGTGTCGGTCATGGTTTCGGCAATCAAATCGACGGCGTTGGATGTGAGCAGAGGGATGCGTGTCGGCACTGTTGATTCTTTTTTTTCAAGCTTGATTTGTTTGTTGAGTTTTTTGCTTAGGGCCGGCAAAATCGCCTGTTCGACCAGATCGATGGAGAAGCCAACCCACTCATTGTTCTTATCGATGTAGGCAAACGGCGGTGAGCCGGTGCGCGTGCCGATAATTAACGTGGCGCTTTTGTCGATTTTTTCCAGGGTGCTTTGGGCAAAACTAGAACTGGTCGTCGCTGTCGCAAGGACAACCGCGACGAGGAATGCAAATGATAGTTTCATAAATTGCTCCTCAGTGTGAAAGGATTTTACTTAAAAACTGCTGGGCTCGGGCCGATTGCGGTGCGGCAAAAAAAGCTTGGGGTTCGGCGGTCTCAACAATTTTGCCCTGATCCATAAACACGACCCGGTGGGCGACCCGGCGGGCAAAGCCCATTTCATGGGTGACCACCACCATTGTCATGCCATCTTTGGCGAGATCAGTCATGACGTCGAGAACTTCGTTGATCATTTCTGGATCTAGTGCCGAAGTCGGTTCATCGAAGAGCATGATCTTGGGTTTCATCGCCAATGCACGGGCAATGGCAACGCGTTGCTGTTGACCGCCGGAAAGATTGGCCGGATAGACCTGCGCCTTGTCGGGAATGCCGACGCGCTCCAATAATGCCTTCGCGGTTTTTTCGGCTTCGGTGGTGGCAATGTTTCTCACTTTGACTGGCGCCAGCGTGATATTTTGCAATACCGTCATGTGCGGGTACAGATTGAATGATTGAAAGACCATGCCGACATTGGCGCGCAGTTTGGCGGTGTCGAGTTTAGGGTCAGACAACGACAGCCCGTCAACAACGATCTCGCCTGATTGAATCGTTTCGAGGCGATTGATGCAGCGGATCATCGTGCTCTTGCCGCTACCGCTCGGGCCGCAAACCACTACCACGTTCCCGGCGGCAATGCTGAGGTCGATGTCGCTCAGCACATGCAGCGCGCCGAACCATTTGTTGACCTGGCGAAATTCGATCACGGTTGTTGCAGACTCGCAGAAAGATTCGATTGCAAAACGCTGCTCGGCATACTATATCAACAACGGCTATTTGCAAGAATAATTGGCGCTTTCGCCGATCTCCACGATACGCTTGCTAACTCCAATCCGGAAAACATCGTGTACTGTTATTTGATGCGTCATGGGGAGGCTGTCTCCGAAGCGCCTGACGGGCAACGATCGCTGTCCGCTAAGGGGCGAGTCGGAGTGACTGAGATTGCGCAACGGGCTCGCAGTCGTGGCGTTTCGGTCGCTCGGATTTACCATTCTGGGATCTTACGGGCGCAACAGACTGCCGAGCTGGTTGCCCGCGTATTGCTTCCCAGAGAAGGCGTGCGGAAAATCAGCGGCCTCCGCCCGGATGACGATCCTTTTATTATAAAGGTTCAGGCGGACCAATTTGCTCAATCCGTGCTGCTGGTGAGTCATTTGCCTTATCTCGATCGCCTGGCCAGCCTAATGACGACCGGCAATTCAGGACGCTCGGTAATTGACTTCGCACCAGCGACCTTGGCGTGCCTGACCCGACACCCCAACCGATGGAAATTGAACTGGTCGCTGTCTGTGGCGTTGGCCGGTTGACCGGCGCATGGCGATGGTCTAATAAAGAAAAAAGGCTTACAAGCTGGCGGTGTGAAAGGTAAATGGCAATGGCTTCAGAGACTTTAACAATTATCGACAACCGGACCGGAAAACAGTACGAGATTCCGATCAAGAATGGCGCCATCAAGGCGACCGATCTTTTCCAGATCAAAATCTCTGAAGACGAAGGGATCGTCAGTTACGATCCGGGCTTCATGAATACGGCGTCTTGTCAAAGTAAGATTACATATATCGATGGCGACAAAGGTATCCTGCGCTACCGGGGCTATCCGATCGAACAGATTGCCGAAAAAAGCACATTCTTGGAAACTGCCTATCTGATTCTCAACGGCGAACTGCCGACCCAGGCGCAATTGGACGACTTTTCGCATCACGTGACTTTTCATTCAATTATTCACGAAAACATTAAAAAGCTCATAGACGGTTTTCATCACGATGCGCATCCGATGGGTATGCTGGTCAGCACCGTGGGCGCCTTATCGACGTTTTATCCCAATGCCAAGAAAATTTTCGACGCGCAGAACCGGCGGGAGCAGACCTATCGCCTGGTCGGCAAGATGCCGACTTTGGCGGCGTTCGCTTATCGCCACAGTCTTGGATTGCCGTATTCCTATCCGGACAATGACCTGAGCTACACCGGTAATTTTTTGAACATGCTGTTCAAGATGACCGAGCTCAAGTACAAACCCAACCCCGTGCTGGAGCGGGCGCTCGACATTCTTTTCATTTTGCATGCCGATCACGAACAAAACTGCAGCACCAACGCGATGCGCGGCATCGGCAGCTCGCAGCCCGATCCTTATTCGTCCGTGGCCGGCGCGGCGGCCGCGCTCTACGGCCCCCTCCACGGCGGCGCCAACGAAGCGGTCTTGCGCATGCTGATGGAGATAGGCGCTAAGGACAAAGTTCCAGACTTCATTGAAAAGGTCAAAGGCGGCTCGGGCCGCTTGATGGGATTCGGCCATCGGGTTTATAAAAATTACGACCCGCGCGCGCGCATTATCAAAAATATTGCTGACCAAGTCTTCGACGTGATGGGGAAGAATCCACTGCTAGAAATCGCCTTGGAGCTTGAACGCATCGCGCTCAGCGACGATTACTTCATCAAACGCAAACTCTATCCTAACGTCGATTTCTATTCTGGCTTGATCTACCAGTCGATGGGACTTCCGATGGATATGTTTCCGGTGCTGTTCGCCATACCACGGACGGTTGGCTGGATTGCTCAATGGGAAGAAATGCTCGTCGATCCAGATCAAAAGCTGGCTCGGCCAAAGCAAATTTATTTAGGTGCCGCGACGCGCGACTTCGTTGAAATGAATAAACGCCGATAGGGTTTAACGCAAAGTCCCGCGAATCCCGTCAAGAATAACCCGCAACTTCTGGCCGATTTGCAATCGTGCTGAGGTTAAGCCGTTAAGCTCCATGAGCGCGCTGACGGCTTGACCATAACGTGCGGCGATCGACGCAAGCGTGTCGCCTCGTTTGACCTCGTGAGTGACCACCCGCACTGGTTCAATTTCCTTGCTGCGCTGGTATTCGCCGGCTTTGGCGAACACCAAGCCCTTGCCGACCGGAACGCGTAAACGATACCCACGCGGCGGTGTAACGTTACGGAGCAGCGCGGGATTGAGTTCTTTGATCAGCGTGGCATCGGCCTCAGCCATCTCAGCCGCGGCATTGAACTTTAGCAAACCTTCCGCTTCGACTTCATCAAATTCCAGCGGCTCGTCATAGCGCAAATGATTGAATCCATATTTCTTCGGATTAGTCGCGATCAATGCGATGGCGACGAACTTGGGCACAAAGTTGCGCGTCTCCTGGCTCAGCTGCGCTTTTTCTTTGATGCCCCAAAAATCCGACGCTCGGCTGGTCTGTAGCGCTTTGTCGATGATCGCTGGACCGGCGTTGTAAGCAGCGGTCACTAGGTACCA
>DASSGE010000730.1:0-2282 GCA_035693605.1 Binatia bacterium | reverse complement strand
AGGGCGGCACGCAATTCTTGCTCACGCTCTTCCGATTCACGGATGCGCTGCTGTAGGCTATCGATCTGACGCGCATTGTCGGCGCTCGCGGTTAAGCGGTTTTCTAATTCGGCGATTTTGGTCTGGAACTTTTGGGTATCCTCGCGGTGCTTCGATTCGAGAACGCTTACGTCTACCACGGGCGTAGCCGAGCTTTCGAGTTCGCGAATTCGTGCATGGCTTTTTTCTAGTTGATGTTTTAGATCGAGGAGCGAGTTTTCCAGCTTATTCTGGCGTTCGTAGGCGCCACTGTCGGGAGCGCTAGCATTCGCGAGCTGCGCTTCGCTGACTCGAAGACGGCGGTGCAGTTCTTCAACCTGAGCGTCGAGCTGAGTGTTGGCGCCGCGAAGTTGTTGAATTTCGGCGAGCATCGCGCGGTCTTCAGCCGCCGATGGCGCGGCGCGCAATTCGTCGATGGCCCGGTGGGCTGCTTCCAAGTCGTCTTGCAACGCGGCCATTTCCGTTTGCAGCTCTTGATTCTTCGCGCGTAGCCCGGTGACTTCGGCGCCATTAGTTGTGGAATCGAGAATTGGCGCGCTGGCCGCTGCCGCGGGAGCAGCTTCCAGACGAGTCAAAAGCTCGTTGATTTCGCCGCGTTTTTTCTTGAGCTCTTTCTCGGAAGCGACCAAGAACAGACCGAGTAATACCACTGCTGCTGCTGAAAATAGTACGATCCAAAGGAACATGCTTTCCATAGTGCTCTCCCGTCGAGTCTCTGAACGTTTTTGAGAATCAACCAACGCTAATCCCATGCCAGATGAAGAAAGGCCGGTGCAGACCGCCAAGCAAGGGAGTTCTAGAGATAATTTTACCCTAGCCCGGACACTGGCTGGCGCATTCAGACTGAACAGAGCCGCACAAATTGGTGAACGTCTGCGAAAACTGTAAGCTGTTGACCCGGTGATTAAGCGTCGCGACCGCCGTTTCAGCAGGAAAATCTCCGTTGTGTCGCAGTTCGCTGGCGATCAAGTTCAGGTTGAGCTAAAAAATTATGCCAAGATGTTCTTCTATGATCCCGCAACGTCAAACTGCCGGGCCCCTGACCAGCCTATCGATCGCTGAAGAACGGGCCATCCTCACGGTGGCCTGCCTGGCGGCATTTTTGTTCTTCAACAGTTTCGGCAGCATCAGCGTTGCTATACCAACGATCCAAAAACAATTCGGCAATAGTTTGTCGGAAATCCAGTGGATCACCTTGATGGGCGTAGTGACGATTTCCAGCTTATCATTTTGTTTCGGACGTGCCGGTGCAATTCTCGGTCAGCGCCGGCTTTACAAGACCGGTGTCGCACTGTACGCCATCGGTGCGGGCTTGGGCGCGCTGGCGGGTTCCTTTTCACAGCTGTTAGCCGCGCGAGCGGTAATGGCCGTCGGGTTGGCGATGGCGCTGCCGATGTCGACGGCGTTGCTCGCCAGTAGTTTCGCCGTTGAGCGGCGTGGTCACGTGCTTGGTGTCTTCGCTTCGGCCATCGCCATCGGGCGCATGACCGGACCGACCGTTGGCGGGTTTCTGCTGCAGTTGGGTGACTGGACGTGGATCTTCTGGATGAATTTTATCGTTGGCTTCGCTGTCACAATCGCGGTGATGAAGATCTTTCGAGGTGCAGGTGAGCGGCGGCCCGAGAAATTTGATGTTTGGGGTTCCCTAGCGCTGCTGATTGGTTATCCGTCATTACTGATCGGCCTAAGCTATGGTGCTCGGCTCGGTTGGAATTCCTCATGGGTGACGGCTTGGTTTGCCCTGGCCGCCATCGGGCTTGCGAGCTTTGTCTGGATTGAACTTCGTACAGAGAAGCCGCTGGTAGATATGGCAATTTTTCGCAACAAGGCGCTGTCTGCCGCCGTTGTCATGGTGATTTTAAGTCACATGATACAAAATCCGGTGGCCTTGGCATCGCCGCTCTATCTGCAAAATGTTTTAGGCGCTAGCGCCATCGCCGCGGGTTTATTGCTGGCGATCTTGCCGCTGTCGACGGCGCTAGCGTCGCCGCTGAGCGGCCGCTTAGCCGATCGCTTCGATGCCACTTCGGTGGCGGCAGTTGGCGTCGGCTTGATCGTCGCCGGTATTGCCTGCTACGCCAGCTTGGGCGTCGATTCGAATTTCGCATCAGTCGGTGCCGTGTTGGGGCTTCTTGGCGCCGGTATTGGCTTTTTCACTCCCGCGAATCAGAAGGTCGCCTTCGCGTCGGTAACCAAGGACGATTATGGCGTGCTGGCGGCGATGTTGAGTTCTTTCGGCACCG
>DASSGE010000729.1:0-4801 GCA_035693605.1 Binatia bacterium | reverse complement strand
GAGCTTGCGCAGCTCTTCCATGCGCTCCATCAGCTCCTGGGATTGCTGGAGGTCCATCGGCGTTTGGCCGCGGAACAGGCTGCCCTCCCGGCGCAACCAATTCTCGAGCTTGCGGATCTGGTCGAGCTGCATCACCAGTTGCTCGAAGTCTTTTTCGGCATTCGAGTTTTCAAATCGATAGGAGGTTAGTTTGTCGACGGCATCGCTGGTTTTACCCGGCAGATCGTTCAAGAACTGTTTATTTTCCTGCACGTCTTGGCCCGACTGGTCCATCTGTTCGAGGGTTTGCTGTTCTTGATCGACCACCGAATCGAGCTTTTCCTGGACTTCGTCCATCGCTGATTGCAGCTTGTACTCGTCATAGAGCTTGCGCATCTCGCGCGCGACTTGCGCCAAGAGATCTTCGATGCCCTTGGTTTGCTTCTCGCCCTGCTTGAGCCCCTTCTGCATCAATCGGCGCATGGCCTGCTGCAAATCCCCCGTGTCGTTCATGTTCTCGTTCAGCTGATCGAAAACCGACTCGGAGTCGAGAGACTCTCCGCCGCTGGCGGTCCAGCGGCTATAGCGGATATGCACCATGGGTATCTTTCGAGGGCGCGGCAGTCCTGCGCTTACTTGCCGTAGGTTACCCGGCCGCCTTCCATTTCCTTATTGAGCTTCTGGTGGAGATGCAGTCCTTCGAGAACGAACTCCGTAGCCGAGGCCATCAGCGCCGGCGACTCCTGAATGCCCAAGGTTTTGATCGCTTCCTTGAGTCCGGGTATCTCTTTAATTCCTTCAAGATAATCCTGCGCCGCCATCTGATCGGAAACCTCGACACCCCAGCCGGAGTTGAAATATTCGATCACCTTCTGCAATGAGTTGAGGCTGAAATGATGGTCGAAGACTTTAACGATGGAGCGGTTAATCAATTTCTCGACCAGCTCGTCTTCCTTCTTTTCTTCGCCGACATACTCCATTTCGATCTTGCCGGCGGTAGAAGCCATCAACGCATGCAGGTCGCTCACCCGCGGCACGATGTCGTTTTCCTTGCAGCGCAACGAGCGTTTCTCGGCGTTGCTGATCAGACTTTCGTAATTGTTGATGGTCACGCGCACGCTGACGCCCGATGATTGGTTGATCTCGTTGGATTTGCGCGCCTCGAAGGTCAGATTGCCGAGGATTTCCTTCATGAAGCGCGGCACTTCTACCTTGCGGCTGCGCTGGTCGGTCCACAGCGCCTCTTGCTCCATGATGTTGATTTCGTCTTCAACATTTTTCGGATAATGGGTGCGGATCTGCACGTCGAAGCGATCTTTGAGCGGCGTAATGATGCGGCCGCGACTGGTGTAATCTTCAGGGTTGGCGCTGGCGACGATCACGACGTCGAGGGGCAGGCGGATTTTGTAGCCTTTGATCTGGACGTCTTTTTCTTCCATCAGGTTGAATAAGCCGACTTGAACTTTTTCCGTCAAATCCGGCAATTCGTTGATGGCGAAGATACCGCGATTGGTGCGCGGTACCAAGCCGTAATGAATCGTCTCCTCGTCGGCCAGATAGCGGCCTTCGGCGACTTTGATCGGATCGATTTCGCCGACCAAATCGGCGATGGAGACATCGGGTGTGGCGAGTTTCTCGCCGTAGCGCTGGTCGCGATTGATCCAGCGAATCGGCAAGCTGTCGCCGAGTTCGGCGGCTTTTTTGCGGCAGCCGCTGCAAATCGGCGCCATCGGACTGTCGTTGATCTCACAGCCATCGACGATGGGAATCCGCTCGTCGAGCAAGCTTAGCAAACCACGGATGATGCGCGATTTACCCTGACCGCGTTCGCCCAAAAACACCATGTGATGACCGGAGAGAATCGCGTTTTCAATTTCCGGTATGACCGTCTCGTCGTAGCCGACGATCCCCGGCAGTATGCGTTCACCGCTTTCCAGATGGCGGACCAGATTTTTGCGCATCTCGTCGCGCACAGTCAGCACCGCAACCCCGCTTTTTTTTAGTTCACCTAATGTTTTTGCCTCACTCACTTGACTTGGCCTCCCCTCGGAAGAGTTGTTGTTGACGTTCCCGTTTTCGGCTTAGCCATACTAAGCTAGCACGTTGCCCTGGTAGACTTAAACTATGAGGTTTTGGAAATGACGCGCCAGCCGGTCGTAGCTGTCGGCCAGGTGTTGCGGCATCACTCGGGTCTCACCCACCACCGGCATGAAGTTGGTATCACCTTCCCAGCGCGGCACGATATGCCAGTGCAGATGGTCTTCGATACCGGCGCCGGCGCATTTGCCGAGATTCATCCCGACATTGAGCCCGCCGGGATTGTAGACTTGTTTGGTAATTTCAATGGCGCGGCGCAAGACTTCACTCAGATCGCTATACTCTTCCGGCGCGAGATTGGCCAGATTATTCTCATGACGCTTGGGCGCAACCAGCAGGTGACCATTGTTATAGGGATACTTGTTCATCATCACGACCGTGTGCCGGCTATGGCTCAGGACCAATCCCGCTTTCAAATCACTCTGCTGATACTTGGTGCAAAAAATACAGCCTGGCTCCTTGGCGTCGTCGTCGATATACGCCATGCGCCAAGGCGCCCAAAGCTGTTGCATCAATCTTCTCCGTCGATCTCGGGATCATAAGGCTTGCCGTCGACGCGTAAACGCAGCTCTTTGCCGACTTTAAAAAATGGCACTCGTTTAGCCGCCACCGATACCAAAGCGCCGCTCTTCGGATTGCGTCCTTGCCGGGCACGGCGGTTCTTGACGACAAAACTACCGAAGCCGCGGATCTCGATACGGTCGCCGCCCGCCAGCGCATCGACCATGGAATCGAAGATGGCGTTGATAATAACCTCCGAGTCACGCCGTGAGAGATGAGGGAATCGCTTGTTCACCTCATCGATCAAGTCTCTTTTGGTCATAGCATCACCCTCACAACAACAATGGATTTTCTTATTTGGATACGAAATTTAGCCCGGGACGCGGCTCTCACTGCAATAACGACAGCGACCATTCATAACGCAGCCAGCCGCGCTCCGAGAGCGGCAGCCGCACGCCGAACACTCCCATAAACAGCCGATCCCAAAAGTGCTCCCGTTCAGGACGCGAATAGTAAACCGCCGGCTCCTCGTCTAATCCGACGCGCTTGGCTGCCAGAGCGATGGCGTCCTCGAGAGTACCGAATTCATCGATTAAACCGAGCTCCTTGGCCTGGGCACCGGAATAGATTCGGCCATCCGCGAGTTTACGCACACGCGCTTCGTCCATGCCGCGCCCTTTGGCGACGGCGCTGACGAACTGACCATGCACGTTGTCGACCACGGATTGCAGTATATCGCGGCCCTCTTGCGACAACGGTTGAAACGGCGATCCAATATCTTTATTGGCACCGCTTTTGATATTAATACCTTTGACGCCGACTTTTTTCATCAACTCTTCAATGTTACCGAGCTGCATGATGACGCCGATCGAACCTGTCATCGTGCCGGGATTGGCCAAAATCTTATCGCAAGCACTAGCGATGTAATAACCGCCCGACGCCGCGACACTGCCCATAGAGGCAATGCAGGGTTTATTTTTTCTGGTTCTTAGAATCTCCTCGAAGATCTCTTGGGTGGGTGCTACTGCGCCGCCAGGACTGTCGATTCGCACCACCACGGCTTTAATCCAGGGCGTCTGACGAAAGCGCCGAAGCTCGGTCAGTGTAGTGCGCGGATCGTCGATCGCTCCTTCGATCTGCAAAACCCCAACGCCGTCGCCGGAAAAAAGCGACAAGACCCTGGAGTCGCCGCCGCTGAAATAAGCGTAGAAAAACGTCCCGCAAAACACTACCAGCATGAAGATAAACAAAATGCCCAGTCCGCGCAGAATCGAGTGCTTGGTCGCCATGATTGTTATATCCGCCGCCCTAAAGGGTTAGCTGCGCCCTTTGCGGCCGCGGCCGCTTTCGTCTTCGCGATCGAGTCGTAGCTCATCGCCCAAAAGAGATTCGAAGGAAAACCGGCCGCCCTCTTTTTCCCGCTTGAGATAATTCTCCATCTCCTGTCGCTCCTCGGAGCGGCGCAGCGCGCGAACGCTGAGCCCGATCTTGCGATCGTTGAGATCAATGCTCACGACTTCGGCTTCGACCTCGTCGCCGACTTTATATAAGCTCGACGGTTTCTCGACCCGCTCGGTGCTCAACTGCGAGACATGAATCAAACCTTCGACACCTTCGTCGATCCGGACAAACACGCCGAAATCCGGCACGCTGGTAACCTGCCCTTTGAGCTTAGAACCGACCGGATACTTGTCGGCTACCGCTTTCCAGGGGTCGGGCGTCATCTGTTTGATGCCGAGAGAAAACCGCTCGTTCTCGACGTTGACGCCCAAAACTTTGGCTTCGACGATGTCGCCTTTCTTGTAGAGTTCCGAGGGATGCTTAACTTTCTTCGTCCAGTGCAAATCCGAGATATGCACCAGCCCATCGATGCCTTCCTCGATACCGACGAATATACCGAAATCAGTAATATTGCGCACCGGGCCGCTGACCACGGTGCCGACCGGATATTTATCGCGCGCGGCTTCCCAAGGATTGGCCATGACCTGCTTTAAGCCCAGGGAAATTCGCCGGTGGCCAGGGTCGACATTAAGCACGACGACTTCAACCTGCTGGTTTACCTGCAGGAGCTTGGATGGATGGGTCACTTTGCGCGTCCACGACATCTCCGATATGTGAATCAGTCCTTCGATGCCGCTTTCCAATTCCACAAAGGCGCCGTAGTCCATAATGCTGATCACCTTGCCCTGAACGCGAGTGCCAATGCGGTATTTCTCCGCCACTG
>DASSGE010000728.1:0-2684 GCA_035693605.1 Binatia bacterium | reverse complement strand
GACACTTTCAGCCTGTGAATTTCGCTCGTCGTACACACAATCACGGCTATTTCTGGCTGATGGCGCAAGGCTTCAGTTGTCATGGGGAGATTTCTCGCTGCTCTCGAAATGACGTATGGATTGACCCAGAGAGAAACCCGTAGCGATACTGTTATTCTGAAAACGCCGGGGCGATTAATCCTTGGCCGTTACCACCGCCATAAATTCCCGTTCGATCTTGTTCCAATCGTCGAGGCCGACGACCTTATCGCGGTCTTTGAAAGTCGTCAGATTGGCATCGATGGATTCGGTCGTGCCTTCGCGTTTGAGCGTGCTGAGCGCTGTGCGCATGGCATGGATCGCGGCGCGTTGGGTTTCCGACGGATAGATGGCGATGCGGTAGCCCATCTTTTCCAGCCGCTCCATCGGCAGCATCGGCGTTTTGCCGCCTTTGAAGACATTCACTAAGAGCGGAATGTTAGGTACGCGCCGGGGAATTTCGGCCAGCTCTTCTTCGGACTGCGGCGCTTCGAGGAAGATGGCGTCGACGCCCAACTTGGCAAAGGCGTTGGCGCGTTTGACCGCGTCGTCGAAGCCGTTGACGCCGCGGGCATCGGTGCGGGCGATGATACAGAAGTCGGGGTCGCTGCGTGCCGCGAGTGCGGCTTTAAGTTTCAATTCCATCTCGGAGAGTGAAATGACTTCCTTGCCGTCCAGGTGACCGCAGCGTTTGGGCGTGATCTGGTCTTCGATATGGATTGCCGAAACGCCGGCGCGCTCGAATTCCCGCACGCTGCGCACTAGGTTCACCGCATTGCCGTAACCGGTGTCGGCATCTGCGATAATCGGAATGTTGATCGCTGAGACGACTTGGACCGCGCGCTCGATCGATTCCGACATGGTCACCAGGCCGATGTCTGGAATTCCCATGCTGCGCGCCACCGCGCCGCCGCTCAAGTAAGCGGCTTCGAACCCAGCTTCCTCGACCAGCCGGGCGGAAAGGCCATCGAAACAGCCGGGGGCGACTAGGAGTTTATTGTGCTTGAGTAGTTGCTTGAGGGTTTGACGTGGTGTCATAGGTCTCCTCCGGGATTTTCTTATCGCCCTCTCCCAGAGGGCAGGGTCATCAAACCATCGATTATTTCGGTGATGCTGTTGCAAACATATCGGTGAATCTATCCACCGGTGTAGCGTCGAGGCGGCTCGGATCGTTGCACAGCTTCATGATCTCGGCACACTGCTCGGGCGCGAAGCGCGACGCTAGGTTGGCGGCAAATTTTTTCATCAACAACGGCATGCCTTCGGCGCGGCGGCGGCGGTGGCCGATCGGGTATTCGACGACCACCTTATTGGTGCTGCTGCCGTCTGTGAAAAATACTTGCACGGCGTTGGCAATGGAGCGTTTGTCGGCGTCGAGATATTCCTTGGTGTAGCGCGGATCTTCGACGCAGGTCATTTTTGCGCGCAATACATCAACGCGCGGGTCGCCGGCGATTGTGTCTTCGTAGTGATCGGCGGTGAGCTCACCGAAAATTAGGCCGATCGCGGTCATGTATTGGATGCAGTGGTCGCGGTCGGCGGGATTGTGGAGCGGGCCGGACTTGTCGATGATGCGGATCGCCGACTCCTGGGTGGTAATGACGACTTTGTCAATCCGGTCGAGACGATTTTTGACTTGTTCATAAAGCTGCACGGCGCATTCGACCGCGGTCTGGGCGTGGAACTCCGCCGGGAAGGATATCTTGAACAGCACATTCTCCATTACATAGGAGCCCAGCGGCCGGCCCATGGCAAACGGTTTACCTTTGAACAGGACATCGTAATAGCCCCAGGTCTTGGCGCTTAGCACCGACGGATAGCCCATCTCGCCTTGCAGCGCCATTAACGCCAAACGCACACCGCGGCTGGTGGCGTCGCCGGCGGCCCAGGATTTTCGTGGTCCGGTGTTGGGCGCGTGGCGGTAGACGCGCAGGGCTCCGCCATCGGTCCAGGCGTTCGATAGCGCGCTGGTGATTTGCGCAGTACTCCCGCCGAGCATCGCGGTCGTTACCGCCGCCGTGGCGACGCGCACGAGCAGGACATGGTCGAGACCGACGCGGTTGTAGCTGTTCTCCAATGCCAGGATGCCCTGGATCTCGTGCGCCTTGATCATCGCCTGCAAGACATCGCCGACGGTGAATGGTTTCTGTTCGGCGCGCGCGAGGTAGTCGGCGACCGCGAGAATGCCGCCGAGATTATCCGACGGGTGGCCCCACTCGGCGGCGAGCCAGGTATCGTTATAGTCGAGCCAGCGGATCATCGCGCCAATGTTGAACGCGGCATGCACCGGCTCCAACTGCCAAGCGGTGCCCGGCACGCGGGCGCCGTTGGTCAACGTCGCGCCCGGAACGACAGGACCCAAATGCTTGGTACATTCGGGAAAGCGCAGCGCCAATAGGCCGCAGCCTAAAGTGTCCATTAAATCGTAACGCGCCGTGTCGATGGCTTCGCGGCTGGTCGAGGTATAGCTCGCCGCGTAGTCTGCCAGTTCGACGAGAAGTGTGTCGGGCTTGGGACGTATGTTTGAGATAGCTTCGCTCATGATTCCACTCGGTGAGTTCAAGGGTTCAAGGTTCAAGGGTTCAATCGGAACTCGGGCGATTGAACTTTTGAACCCTTGAACCTTGAACCGCTGTTATCTCTTATCCACCGGCACGAAGGGCCGT
>DASSGE010000727.1:0-2835 GCA_035693605.1 Binatia bacterium | reverse complement strand
TATCATGGACTACTCGCGGCGCGCACAGAGCCCGGAACAGGTCGCCGGACTGGGCGATCCGCACGGCTACTTCACTCGCTATGGCACCGATCATCACTCGATGGTGCTTTTTCCCAAGCGTGTGCGCGACGCGCTGGGTCGCGCCGAAGCGCCCGGCGTGACAATCAACCAGATCACCTGGCAAGTCGGCAGCATGCGCGAAGTCAGTGCGGCGATTCAGTGGTTTAACCAGCATGGCATCAAGCAACAGCGCTCCGGCCGCGACATGCCGGGCTCGAACTGGCACACGTATCTGCTCGATCCTGACGGCCAGAGCAACGAACTCTACTACGGCATCGAACAGATCGGCTGGGACGGCTACAGCAAACCCAAGAGCATGTACGACCGCGCCTTCGACAAGCCGCCGCCACTGCCGCAGATATCGGAGTTCGAGGAGGTCGAGCGAACGCGCGCCGCCGGCATCGATCTCAACAGCGGCTATCGCCATGTCGACGATCTACCGGCGACCTTCGATGTCGACGGCATTCTCCTGCCGCGGCCGTTCAAAATCGTTCGTTTAGGGCCGGTTTATCTGTTCGCCGACGACATGGCGGTCGCGGAAAAGTTTTACCGTGAGCGCCTGGGCTTTATGCTCACCGAGGAGGTCAGCTGGCAGGGGCACCGCTGCTTGTTTCTCCGCTGCAACACCGAGCATCACTCGCTAGCCTTGTTTCCCACGGCAGCGCGTTCGTCACTCGGCTTGAGCGGCCACAGCAAGTGCGCCGCCCTGAGCCTCCAAGTCGCCAACTATCGCCAGCTTAAAGACGCCGTTCAATTTCTCCGTGACCACGACGTCAAAGTCACCGACGCGATTCCCAGCGATCTCCATCCTGGCATTGATTTCGCCGCTCACGCTATGGATCCCGACGGACATCTGATCCAGCTCTATTGCGCGATCGAACAGATCGGGTGGGATGGCAAACCACGCCCCAAAGAATTGCGCCAGCCGAGACCCATGAGCGCATGGCCGGAAACTTTGGACGCAAACTCCGACGCCTACACCGGCGAACCGTTTCTAGGTCCTTGGGGATGAGAGCCGCAACAAACATCCCGATGAAAGACTCACCCACTGGCTTCGCGCCTCTACGCCGCTTTTTCCGATTCTCTCCCCGTCAACGGGGGAGAGTGTGTCAAGGGGCGAGGAACGTTGGGATTAAAAGGAACTCCATCCGTTGCTCGATTGTCTTGATACTCCTCTCTCTCTCACTCCTCAATGCTTATCCGACTTCCGCCAACCCCTACCTGCCCAAGCCCGGGGAAGCGCCGGTCAACATCCGCGTCGGTACTTGCGGCACCTCCGGCGGCTTTATACATTTCTACGCCGCACTCGCGCATGGGCTTTTTGAAAAATACGGCATCAAAGCCGAGCACGTCACGCTCCGCGGCGGCGCCGTCACCATAACCGCACTGGCCTCAGATGGCATTCAATTTTTGTACTGCTCCGCCGACCCGCAAATTCCGCGCATGGCTGCGGGTGCCGAGGCGAAGATCGTCAGTTCATTGATTGTCGGCTTGCCCTGGGTGCTGATGGGGAAAAGCGACATCAAACGGCCGGCCGACCTCAAGGGCCGAACCATTCCGGTGTCGCGCCCTGGCGGCTTAACCGATCACCTCGCCAAAGCCGTGCTCAAAAAAAACAATTTGACTACGCAGGACGTAAAGCTGCTGCACATCGGCGGCACCGGCCAACTGGAACCCTACAATGCCCTTGTGCAGGGCCTAGCCGATGCGGTTTTGCTGACGCCGCCCCTCGACGTTCGCGCCAAGCGCGATGGCTATCATTTGATCTTCAGCTTGCAGGAGTTGGACGTGCCGTCGATCTACAGCTCGATCCTGACCAATTTAAAAACAATCAAAGAGCGGCCGCCGCTCGTCCAACGTTTTGTCGCGGCGATGAGCGAAACGATTTATTTCGTCGAAAAGAATCCTGAGAAAGCGAGCCAAAGCCTCGGCAAGGCGCTCGCCATCAACGACCCTGAAGTGCTCCAATCCGCCTATCAAGCCTACGCACGCAGACTGGTCAACCGGCGCATGACGGTCCCCGGTAAAACCGTCGCCGATGCGGTCGAGCTGGCGCGCGAAGAAGTGCCGCAGCTGCGCCGCAAGCCGGAAGAGCTCTATGACAACAGCTTCACCGACAATTTGGTGAAGAGCGGGTTCTTGAAAGATCTGTGGGGTAGCGTCCCGTAAGTACGCGGCATATCAATCTAATGTCGGCCACGCTACCCGAGGGAAAAAATGCCGCCACGAAACCCACGAAAGACACGAAATCCAGAGATGCTTTTCCGTGTGCTTCGCGCTTTTCGTGGTTAAAGGTCAGACCATTTAGGAGGCAAACAAGATGGAAGAAAAAATCAGTTTCCAGTCCGACGGCCTGAAACTCGCCGGCCTCGTCGATATTCCGGACGACTACAAAGCCGGCGAACGCCGGCCGGCGTTTATCATGCTGCATGGTTTCGGCGGCAACAAGGATGGCCAGGGCCAAAAGGTCGTCGGTAAACTGATGGCCAAATGGGGCTATGTCTCGCTGCGCGTCGATTTCCGCGGCTGCGGCGACAGCGAGGGCGAGCGCGGAAGAATCATCTGTCTCGATCAAGTCGCCGACACGCGCAACGCCATCTCCTATCTCGCCACAAGGGCCGAGGTCGATCCGAATCGTATCGCGCTCATCGGCAGCAGCTTCGGCGCGGCGGTGGCGGTGTTTACCGGCGGCGCCGATGGTCGAGTCGCCGCGGTGATTTCCTGCGGCGGCTGGGGCGATGGCGAGCGAAAGTTTCGCGGCCAACATCCCGGGCC
>DASSGE010000726.1:0-3974 GCA_035693605.1 Binatia bacterium | reverse complement strand
CTCGCCAGCGGCGATGAGATCGAGAAATCCCGCGCTCGAGGCTTTGAACAAGCGCACCTCCTGAGCGCGCAAGCGCTTGATATATTCCTCGCCTTTATATTTGAGCATGGTGCCGATCACACGGCTGGTGGAGCTTTCGGTGGTGACGGCAATTTTTCCCTTCAGTTCGGGCCTCAAGAGATCTTGATAGTTTTTTGGCACCTCGCTGGCAGCAATTAGCCGGGTGTTGTAGCCAAACCCCATATACGCTTCGCGGTCGGTGACCCAGAAAACCCGCGCGCCGTCAGCTTTGCCTTTCGCCTCATCGGGAAACTTGGCCAGTTCCGGCGAGACGTACGCCTTGAGCAGGCCGCGATCGCGCAAAGCCATGAGCAACCCCGGCGTGCTTTCGAGGGCGTCGGCCACTGGGCGGCCGGCTTGCGCCTCGTTGATAATTCTCGGCGTCAGGTCATTGCTGCCACCGCGAAAAACATCCACCGTGATCTCTGGATACCTTCTTTTGAACGCATCGACCATCTCACGGTAGACGCCAGATAACGATGTGTACCAAACAATCTTCCCCTCGGCCTTGGCGCCGTCGAGCAAAATTTGCTGACGGTCCGGGCCCGTGTAAACCGCCAGTTCATCTAAAGTCCGCGGCTTTTTCGATTGTGCGTGACCGGAGGAAGCGGCCGCTATCGCGATCGTGAACGCAATGACCAAGAGTTTCATGGGGACCTCCGGCATAACAGTTCGTCAGTCCATCAGCCTCGGCAGTTACCACGTTGCCGACAGTGTAGGCAAGCAGAAAAACTTGCCGAGTACGCAAACCGTTTCAATTGACAGTCGCGCAACAATCGGACTATACGGCAGTTAACCATCGCTAGACCGATCAGCGAGAAGTCGTACGTTGAAGAAAACACTTTCACCACGAAGAGGACGAAGTCGGACTCGCAATTATCGCCAATCGCCGTGCCTGCTTCGGAAAGACATAACTTTAAACTCTGATGACGAGCGCAAGCTAACGAACACATCGTGGTGAACAAAACCAACTGAACCCGGCGGATAATCAACCCGATAAGGAGATTCCACCATGCTTGGCGGCCATGCGGTAGCGCAATGCCTACGCAACGAAGGCGTAAAACATATTTTTAGCGTGCCGGGCGAAAGCTACATTGCTGTCGTCGATGGGCTGGTAAATTTCCCCGAGATCAGCTTGATCACCAACCGCCAGGAAGGCTGCGCCGCGTTCATGGCCGAGGGTTATGCCAAAGCCACGCGCACGCCTGGCGTCTGCATTGTCACCCGCGGCCCCGGCGCGACCAATGCGAGCATCGGCGTCCATAGCGCGAAATACGATTCGGCGCCCATGGTGCTGTTGGTCGGCCAGGTCAGCCGCAACGCGCGCGGCCGTGAAGCCGGGCAGGAAATCGACTACGGCAGATTCTTCGGCAGCATCGCCAAATGGGTCATCGAGATCAACGATCCGAAGCAGATCCCGCGAATCATGAGCCGGGCATTTCATATCGCGCGCAGCGGCCGGCCCGGGCCCGTGGTCGTCGCCTTACCGCGCGACGTGACTGAAACCGACGCCGACATCGCGATGGTCGAGCCGTTTCCGGCGATCAAGCCCAATCCGGATCCGGGCGCCATCGAGACCTTGATCGGGCGCATCAATGCGGCGCGCAAACCGGTGCTCTTGATCGGTTCGGGAACGCAATACGCGAAGGCATGGCAAGAAGTCATCGACTTTGCCGAAAAATTTCAACTCCCCGTGCTGACATCGTACAAACGGCAAGATGCATTCCCCAACAATCATCCCAACTATGCCGGCAACATGTTGACGTCGAACCGCCACGCGCAACAGCTCGCCTATGAAGAGAGCGATCTCTTGATTGTCCTCGGCAGCCGTTTGAACCAGCAGACCACCGCCGGTTTCACTCTGCCGCGGCCGGGCCGTCCGTTTGTTCAGATCGACGCCGATCAAGAGAACATCGGTCAGAATTCGCGCCCAGAAGTAGGCTTGGTCGCCGATGCCAAACAGGTTTTGCTCGCGGCCTTGAAACACCCCGCGCCGCGCCCCAACGAGAGCCGGGCTTCGTGGATTGCCGAGCAACACGCGGCACAAAAACAATTCTGTACGCCCAAAGAACGTCCGACGGGCAAAGTTTCGATGGAACGGGTGATGATCGATCTGAAAGCCGCCACGCCTGCCGATGCGATCACGACCACTGATGCCGGCAGCTTCGGCCAATGGCAGCAGCGCTATCTGGAATTCGATCATCCCGACTCTTACATTTCGCCCACTCTCGGCTGCATGGGTCCCGGCGTTCCATCTGCCGTGGCGGCCAAGTTGGCGCACCCGCAGCGCACGGTTATCGCCCATATCGGCGACGGCGGCTTTCTCATGACCGGCCAGGAGATGGCGACGGCGAAACAATATAACGCGCCGATTATCTCGATCGTCTACAACAACCAAGGCTATAACTCGATTCGCATGCACCAGGAGGCCCAATACCCAGGCCGCCAGCATGGCGTCGCCCTGGAGAACCCCGACTTCGCTCTCATGGGTGAGTCCTATGGAGCGCTCGGTTTGAAGGTTACCCGTGACGAAGAATTTTTGCCGGCGTTCAAAAAAGCGCTGGCCGCCAACCGCCCGGCGTTGATCGAAGTGCAGACCGATTACGAATACGTTACGCCCAATGCGCGCTTATCCGAATTGGCCGGGAAAAAATTAGCGGGAGACTAAGCATACCGACCTGGGGGGAAATCCAACTATCGCTCTGACGCGCTAACAGTTCACTGGACCAACCTTAAACTAGCGAGAGGGGAGACTCGTGAAATGAAACTCTACAGATTCCTCGCCTTGGCTCTTTTGCTGCTACCGTATACCGTGTGGGGCCAGACCAAAAAGCCTTCGACAATCGCCGAGCTCGTCACCTACCGCGGTGCCGATCGCGAGCAGCTGCTTTATGCCGGCGCCAAGAGCGAAGCCAGAATCGTCTGGTATACTTCGCTGGCCGGCGATTCGTACAAGGAATTGGTCAAAGCCTTTGAGAACAAATATGCCGGCGTCAAGGTTGACTCCTATCGAGCGCAGGGCGCGGACTTGGTCGTGCGCTTGGAAGAAGAAGCCAAAGCGCGGCGCAACATCGCCGACACCATTGAAACCACCGAGGGCAGCCTGATCTTCTTGCGCGACGGCAAACTGCTCCGTCCTTACGACTCGCCGCACCTTGACCGCTATCCCGAAGACGGTAAAGAGCGCGCCGACAAAAATCTCGTTTACTGGGCGCTTGCCAGAGAATCGTATATCGGTTTCACGTACAACAAGACCCTGGTGCCCAAAGATGCCGTGCCGAAGAACTTCGACGGCATGATGCATCCGCAGCTCAAGGGCAAGATGGGCATCAGCATCGGCCAGACGAGCGACAAGATCATCGGCGCCATGATCAAAAGCAGAGGCGAAGAGTTCGTCAGGAAACTCAAAGGCCAGGAGATCAAGCTTTACTCCATCGACGCGCCCGCGTTGGTGAACACCATCGTCAGCGGCGAAATCGCCGCGTCGCCGGCGATCTTCCAAACCCATACGCTGAGCGCCGCCGCCAAAGGCGGGCCGGTGGAATGGGTGCCGATGGATTTCGTGCCGACCAATGTCGGCAGCGCCGCCATCGCCGCCAACCCGCCCCACCCCCATGCGGCCCTTTTGATGGCGGATTTTCTCTTGAGCCCGGACGGCCAAGCGGTGTTGGAAAAATATTATTACGGCAGCGGCACCAAGGATTACGGCTTCAAAAAATGGCGTCCTGAGCATGGCTTGACCACCGACCAGTATGAGAAGGATCTGTTGCGCTGGGACAAACTGCTGCATTCGATTACGCGCAAGTAATTACATTGCACCGGATGAGCGCAGAGGACACAGAGTAAATAATAATCAATCTGACTCTGTACCTTCGAAAGTACTTGTACAGGTATGATCCGGGCGACGAATTGGC
>DASSGE010000725.1:0-14229 GCA_035693605.1 Binatia bacterium | reverse complement strand
AATGCAGCCTGCTCATCACCGTGCCCTCGGAGCAGCCAAGAATCTCGCCAATGTCCTTGTAAGACATCCCTTCGATGGTTCTCAACACGATGACGGCTTTGTGCTCCGGTGTCAATTCATTGATCGCTTTGATCATGTTCTCGCGCAACTCCCGATCATGGACATCCGAGAACGGATCCTTAGCGACCTCGTGGCGCGCTTCGAAAAACCCATCCATGGTCTCGTGAAAGTCCAACGGATTACGTTTCTGCTTGCGTTGGGCGTCGATCGCATTGTTCACCGCGATCCGGTAGATCCATGTATAAAACGACGAGCCGCCTTGAAAACTTTTGATCTTGCGATATGCCCGGAAAAATGTTTCCTGGGCGACTTCCAGCGCATCCTCGCGGTTGCGCATCAGCCCGAGGATCACCATGTAAACCTTCTGGTGGTAGCGCGAAACCAGTTCCTGGAATGCATCGGCATCGCCAGCCTGACACTTCTCAACCAGTTGCCAATCGCTCAGCTCCACAACGATCCTGCCCTTTAGACGCCATCTGAAAACGATTATTCAGCTTTTAAAACAACTCACTAGCATAAATCCTTGCACTTTTCGCCAATTGACCTAGAATCGCTTGAGTTACCCGCAATTTTCATTCGAATACAACGAATCGACAGAGGATTTTCATGCTGGTTCAATGTCCGAGTTGCCGTACAACCTATAAGGTCTCCGACGACGTAATCAAAGGCGCTGCACCAGCATTTCGCTGCTCGCGCTGTAAGCATACCTTCGATCTTGAAGGCCCTAAATCGCCCACACTACCCGGGGTGAAATCACCCGCTAGCGAGCCAGAAGCTGTCCTACAGCCCCAAGACCGCGAGCTTAGCTTCAGCTTTCCGGCGGCACCCGCACCAGCCGAAGTGACCGCTGCACCCATCGTAGAATCACAAAATCAAACAGGTACTGAACCTCCCATTTCACCTGAACAATGGTCGTTAGCTCCTGAACCGCCGGGGCGGCTTTCCGATAGACCGTTTACCATGCCGGGCACACCTGCGCGGTCGAACGAGGAAAAGATTCTCGACATACCGAAGAATTTTGCAGATGACGAACACGGCTTTGCCGCCCCTGAGTTAAAGGGCGACAACTCAACTTCAGCCAACATCCTGGCGATGTCCTCCTATGTCGATCAGCGCGCTTCGATCCGTCCTTATTTGAGTTTATTTGGACTCCTGCTTATAGGATTTTCCCTGCTGGCGGCGATGACCCACGCCAAACCAGCAGCGATGGAAAATCTCGTAAAAAACATTCCCTGGGTCGGCACCACCCTACTGAAAAACAACCACCTAAAAGATGGCGTGCTACTGCAATCATTACGTACGGGCTATCAGAGCATCCAAGGCAATCGCGAGGTGTTGATCCTGACCGGCGTGGCGATCAATCAGAATCCAGTGGTGATTCGCGAAGTGAAAGTCACTGGCAAGGTATTTAATAACGACGGTAAAGAGCTGGAAAGACAAACCATCTGGATCGGCAATACAATCTCACCGAAGATCATTCGCGGCATGACTGCGGAGGATATTCCCCACCTGCAGGATCTCAAACCGCTCAAGACTTTCGAGCTGCCACCGGGCGATTCGATCCCCTTTACAGTGGTTTTTTTGAAACCGGCCAAGCTGGCCAAAGACTTCAGCTTGGAAGTCGTGCTCGCCGACAGCGAAGTTTGATGACCCCGGGATCAGTGAGGTTCGTCTGAATCTTTTTTTGGCGTAACATCAATCTCATCGGGCTGGTCGACCGCCCTGCGGAATTTACGAATACTCTTGCCGAGCCCCTCTCCCAGGTCCGGCAAGCGGTTGCTGAACAACACCACGACGATCACCAGCACAACCAGTAATTCGCCTATACCCAAACCAAACATCGGTCCTCCAGACGCCCCTTGGCTATGACGGCATGACAACCACAAGTATCGACGAATCTTTCTTATCGATATAAGTTAAATACACTATCGTGGCTCAGATAAACATCACCCTAACGCGCTTCTTTGGCCTCTCGCTGGCGCTCCATGCCGCGGTATTCGCCTACTTCGCTTTGGCTCAAAGATTAGCGATGCGCACGCGCTCCGAGACGCCACCGATCACGGTTTCCATAATGCCTCCTCCCGGCGCCAATGACTCCGCCGCAGGGCTGCCGGCTCCAACCAAAGTCAGCAAGACCCCGGCAGTGGTCGCGAAGAAGGACTCAAAGATTACTGCCAGGCCGGAATCAGCGCCACGTTTGGAACCAGCCCGAGAGCGCGGCGAGAGAGCGCGCGCTACGAGCGGTGAGAAAGCTGCCGTCGTGCCGGGAAAAGCTCCCTATGCCGAACGCGACCGCGACGAAGCGGTGGCGGGAATGCCGGTACCGGCGATCTCCACCAATCCGCGGGAGGTTCCCTTCATCAAGAACGAGGCGGGCGAACGCCAGCTGCCGACGGTGAAAGAACTGTTGCCGCCGCTCACCTATTCGAGGGGCGGTGGCACAAACAGTGCTCCTGTTAGTTTGGACACAAAGGATCCCGTCTACCTCAGTTATTTCAACCGCATTAAACAAGCGATCGAGCAAAATTGGGAGTACCCGGAGCTGGCGCTGCGCTACGGCTTGCAAGGCCGGCTGTCGCTGGAATTCTCAATCGGCGCCAATGGTCAGCTTGAACAACTGCGAATCATTCGATCCTCCGGTTCACAACTGCTCGACGACGAAGCACTGCGAGCGATTAGAACCGCCGCGCCGTTTCCACCGATTCCATCTTGGATTAAGGGCGCCCCTGTGACCGTTTCGGCATCGATGGAGTATAACGATAATCGGCTGAATTACCGCCACACCCGCTAAACGAATAGTCTTTAATCTCTGTCGTCGGCTCTTTCGCGCAGCGTACTGCCATCCCAACGAAGCACCGGCTTGCGTGCGGCGCGGGCCTCGTCTAAACGGCGCACCGGCGTCGAATACGGTGCGCTTTTGACCAGCTCGGGGTCGTCTTTCGCTTCCTGGGCAATGGCCAGCATCGCCTGGCAGAATCCATCCAAAGTCTCGGGAGTTTCGGTTTCGGTAGGCTCGATCATTAAAGCGCCCGAAACCACCAGCGGAAAATAAATCGTCGGCGGATGATATCCATAATCGAGCAAGCGTTTGGCGATATCCAGAGTACTCACGCCATACTTGTGCTGGATGCGATCGGTCAGGATGCACTCGTGCATGCAGGGTTCGCTGTAGGCGAGCTGGTAACTGTCTTCGAGCTTTTTGCGAATGTAATTGGCGTTCAACAACGCCATGCGGCTTGCCTCTTCAAGCCCGTCCCCGCCGAGAGAAATGATGTAAGTATAAGCGCGCAGGAGCACGCCGAAGTTGCCGAGAAACGACCGCACGCGGCCTACCGATTTGGGAAAGTTCTCGTCCAAATCGTAGTAATCGCCGGACTTGCTCACTCGTGGCACCGGCAGATAATCGCGCAACTGCGCTTTGACGCCCACCGGACCAGCCCCCGGTCCGCCGCCGCCATGAGGCGTGGAGAAGGTCTTGTGCAAATTCATGTGCAAAACATCGACGCCCATGTGCCCAGGTTTGGCGATACCCATGAGGGCATTTAGGTTGGCTCCATCCAGATAGACCAATCCACCCTTGGCATGGACCAACCGCGCAACGGCTTCTATATTAGTTTCGAATAATCCCAAGGTATTGGGATTGGTAATCATGATCGCCGCGACTTCGCTATCCATGACTTTTTCCACCGCGCCGACATCGATAACTCCTTTGTCGTTGGACGAGATCTGTATAACCTCGTACCCACACAACGTTGAGCTCGCGGGGTTGGTGCCATGGGCGGTATCGGGAACGATGATGTTCTTGCGCGGGTTGCCCTGTTCGCTTAGAAACGCCCGGATCAGCATTAAGCCCGTGAGCTCGCCCTGAGCGCCGGCTGACGGCTGCAAGCTGACATGTTCCATGCCGCTCACTTCGGCAAGGATCTGTTCCAGCTCGAAGAGCACGGCCAGGGCGCCTTGCAGGTGCTCCGACGCCGCCAGCGGATGGAGTTGGGAGAAGCCGGGGAAGCGCGCCACCGCTTCGTTGATCTTCGGATTGTATTTCATCGTGCACGAGCCCAATGGATAGAACTGGCTCTCGATCGAGAAATTGCGCTGCGACAAGCCGGTGAAATGACGCAGCACTTCCAACTCGCCGAGCTCGGGAAAACCATCGATGTCGCGGCGCAGCAGGTGAGCCGGAATCGACGCCTGAATTGGATCGCCCTCTGGCGCCCAATCAACGGCGCTACGCCCCGGCGAACCGCTCTCGAACAGCAACTTTGGCGGCGCGACTTGCGAGCGCTTCCTATCCTGCGCTGGTTCGGACAAGGCGGTCGATCTCCTCTCGCTGGTTCATTTCAGTGACGCACATCAGGAAGGAATTTTTTAGCTCAGGATAGTACCGCTCCAAGGCGACGCCTGGGATTATTTTTTGCGCCGCGCATCTGGCGAAAAGCTGCGGAACATTCTCCGACTGCAAAACGAATTCATTGAAGAAGGGTCCGGAAAACATTTCCCGAAACCCACGCCGCTGCAGTAAGCGCGCTTTCGCATCGTGAGCACGAGCGACATTGATTTCCGCGATACGGCGCAAGCCCGTTCTGCCCAGCAATGCCATATAAACCGTCGCGGCCAGCGCGCAGAGCGTCTGACTGGTGCAAATATTCGAAGTCGCCTTCTCGCGCCGGATATGCTGTTCACGCGTGGCCAGGGTCAAAACAAAACCACGCCGTCCTTCGCTGTCGACAGTCTCGCCCACCAACCGGCCGGGAATATTTCTGACAAACTTTTTCTGGCAGGCAAAAAATCCGAACGCTGGGCCGCCCAGACTCATGGGCACGCCCAAACTCTGCCCCTCACCCACCGCGATATCGGCGCCGAAATCGCCCGGCGGCCTTAACAATGCCAGCGACAACGGTTCACTGGTGACGGTAATCAGCTGAGCGCCCACCGTGTCGCATGCTGCGCGAATCGGCGCCGGATCTTCAATCACGCCGAAAAAATTCGGATAACCCAGCAGCACACACATGGTTTGTTCGTTAAGCTGGCGCTTCAGCTGATCAGGATCAGTCGCGCCGCTGCGGGCATCGAAGGGAAGCTCTTCAAGATGAACATCTTCGAGATTCTTCAGATAGGTCGCCACCACGGCGCGATACTGGGGGTGCAGCGCCTGCGACATGAGCACGCGGCGTTTTTTTGCCGGCTGTATGCGGCGCGACATCAAGACAGCTTCGGCCGCGGCCGAAGCGCCGTCATAGACCGCCGCGTTGGAAACCTCCATGCCAGTGAGCTGGCAAATCAGCGTCTGGTACTCGAACAGGGCTTGCAGCGTTCCCTGGCTCACTTCAGGCTGATACGGCGTGTAAGAAGTCGAAAACTCTGCCCGTGAGATCGTCGCATCCACGGCGCTAGGAATGAAGTGATTGTAGATACCGGCGCCAAGAAAAAAGCTCCCGTCGGTCGCCGAGACATTGCGAGCGGCCAAGACGGTCATGCGCCGACGCACTTCGAGCTCCGTCAATCCATCGGGTAGATCGAATCGGGCGCGATCGCGCAGCGACTGCGGCACATGACGGGTGAGATCGTCGAGCGACTGGCAGCCGATTTCTCGGAGCATGCGCGCCTTGTCGGCGGGAGTATGCGGAGTGTAACGCATCAGGAAGGATTACTTGTCGTCATCCTCGTCTTCTTCTTCCTCGTCGTCTTCATCTTCTTCTTCCTCGTCGTCATCGTCCTCTTTCTGCTGCGCAACATATTCGGCGTATTCGTCGGCATCCATTAAATCCTTGAGATCGTCGATGTCGGACAGTTCGACGCGCACCATCCAGCCATCGCCGTAGGGATCGTCGTTAATGGTTTCAGGATTGTCCGGCAAAATTTCGTTGATCTCCATCACCTCGCCGCTTACCGGAGCATAGATATCGGACACCGCCTTAACCGACTCGACCGCCCCGAAAGGATCGTCCTTGACGATTTTCTCGCCCACTTCAGGCAGCTCGACGAAGACAATATCGCCCAACTCTTCTTGAGCATACTCGGTGATACCGATCGTCGCACTGGTACCTTCGACCAGCACCCATTCATGTTCTTTGGAATATTTTAATCCTTCAGGGAACTCCATCGATGACCTCCTTCATGATCCTAACGGCTGCGCCGCTAATGGCGATAAAATGGCAATGGGACTGTTTTTGCCGCGATCTTGCGGCCGCGAATTTCTACCTCTAGCCGATTACCGAGGTGGGCCTCCGCACCGGCAACGTAAGCCAACGCAATCGCTTTGCCGAGCGACGGCGATTTCGTCCCGCTGGTAATCGCGCCGATCTTGACGCCGTCCTTGAAGACGCCATAGCCGCCGCGTGGAATGCCCGGTTCGAGCGCTTCGAGGCCGACCAACCGGCGCGTCACCCCTCGTTGTTTTTGCTCGAGCAACCGCTCGCGCCCCAAGAACGCTGGCTTATTCAATTTGAGCACCCACTCCAAGCCAGCTTCCAACGGTGACGTTGATTCATTCAGCTCATGGCCGTAGAGCGGGTAAGCCATTTCCAGACGCAAGGTATCGCGCGCACCCAATCCCACCGCAACCAAACCTCGAGACTCACCGCCCTCCATCAACGCGCGCCACAACCGCTCGGCCGCATCGACATGGCAAAAAAGCTCAAAACCGTGCTCCCCCGTGTAGCCGGTGCGGGCCACCATGCAGCGAATCGCCGCGACATCGGCGAACTGAAATTGAAATGAATTGATCGCGGCCAGCGATTGCGCGGTCAGTGGCTGGAGGATCGCCTCCGCTGCCGGACCTTGAAGCGCCAACTGTGCATACATAGCGCTTTGATTTTCCACCTCGACATCAGTACCCGCGTGACTCACCAGCCAGGCGAAATCTTTGTCGATGTTCGATGCATTGACGCAGATGAAATAGGCCTGGGGCTTGACCCGGTAAACGATCACGTCGTCGACCACTCCGCCGTGTTCGTTGAGTAAGAAGCTGTACTGCGCTTGGAATAATTGCAAGCGCGCCACGTCATTGGCGGTCAGTCGCTGGCAAAACTCCAGAGCGCCGGTGCCGCGCACCTCGATCTCTCCCATATGGCTGACATCAAAAAGACCTGCTTTGCCGCGCACGGCCAAATGCTCTTCGATGACGCCGCGATACTGCACCGGCATTTCCCACCCGGCAAATTCGACCATCTTCGCGCTGGCCTGACGGTGCACGGCGTAAAGCGGCGTTCTCTTTAGCACCACACCCACCGCCGCCGGTCTGGCAGATCAATCATTTTAGCGTTCACGCTGCAGCGAGTCTTTCGCGGCCTTCAAGGTATTGAAGAGCAACATAGAAATCGTCATCGGCCCGACGCCGCCCGGTACCGGCGTGATCGCCGCCGCCCTCTCCTTGGCGACTTCGAACTCGACGTCGCCGCTTAGCTTGCCGGTTGGCAGCCGATTGATACCGACGTCGATCACCACGGCGCCGGGCTTAATCCACTCGCCGCGCACGATGCCCGCCTTGCCGATAGCGACCACGACGATGTCGCCTCGCGATACTTCATCGCGCAAACTAGCGGTCCGTGAATGACAGATCGTGACGGTGGCGTGCTTTTCGAGCAGCATGAGCGCAACGGGTTTGCCGACAATATTACTGCGGCCAACCACCACTGCATTTTTTCCTTTTGGATCGCATTCCGCAGCCTCCAAAAGTTTCATGACGCCCAATGGCGTGCATGGCCGGAACCCGTCTGCCCCGACGACTAATTTGCCTTGATTAACTGGATGAAAACCGTCGACGTCTTTATATGGCGAGACCGCATCGAGAATTCTTTCCGAATGAATATGCGGCGGCAGCGGCAATTGCACCAGGATGCCATGCACATGCTTGTCTTTGTTGAGCTGATGTACCAACGCCAGCAGTTCTCTTTCCAGCACCGTCGCCGGGAGGAAATGCTCAAAAGATTTGATCCCGACATCCTTGCAGGCTTTTTCCTTATTGCGTACATAGATGTGCGAAGCCGGATCATCGCCCACGAGCACCACCGCCAACCCGGGCGCCATACTCCAGCGCCGCTCCAATCCCTCTACTTCCGCCTTAATTTGTTTCTGCACGTCTTTGGCGACGGCTTTGCCGTCGATGATAGTCGCCATGAATTGACCCCGCGATCTCTGCGGAAACTATATCGAAATGAAACACTCAGTAAAGGACTATTGAAACATTTGGATGACATGGAGAATTGGAAAGGTCAACAGGAAGAGCGGCGTTTTCGCCGGGAATTACTGAAACGAAGTTATGGCCCAGAGGCGACATTTTGCTAACCGGCCCATGACGATTGACCTGAAGCGTATTTGCGCATTAGATAGAGCAAGTTCAAACAAGGAAGTCTGTCATGAGCGAACCGAGAACCGTCGAAGAAGTGAAGAATGATATTCGCGAACGCGTCGGCCATCGCGCTCCGTTCCTTCACGCCGACAAAGCGGAAGCGGAACGAGCGCTGGCGAGAATGCCTGACTTCGAAGGCGAGACTTGGGCGGCGGCGTGGAACGAACTTGGGGCAAAATGGGAAGACCTGGCAAAGGCCGCCGAGAAGGCCGGCAACGCTGCGGAAGCCAAATCGGCTTTTCTAAAATCCTACGGCTACTACGGCATCGCCCGCCATCCCTTCCCCAGCACGCCGGGGAAACATCACGGCTATTTGAAAACCCGGGAGATGTTTCTCGCCGCGTCGAAATATTTCGATATACCGGTAGAAAAAATATCGATACCGTTTCAATCCAAAAGCATCGTCGGCCACTTGCGCCTGCCGAAGAAACTGCCGGCGCCGATGATCATGCACTGGGGCGGCATCGACAACTGGAAAGAGGAGCGCCACTCTTTCGGTGAGAACTTCGTCAAGGAAGGCTGGGGCTGTTTCATCATCGACAGCCCGGGGACCGGCGAATGTCCGATGCTTGCCGGGCCGGACGCCCATCAAGTGCACTTGGCCGTGCTCGAGTATTTGCTCAACCGGCCCGAGGTCGATGCCAAAAAGATCGCGGTTGTCGGCGCCAGTTTCGGCGGCCACTGGTCGACCAAGCTCGCCCACTTGGCGCCGGACAAACTGCGCGCCGCGGTCAACTGGGGCGGCGGCATTCATTATTTCTTTCAGCCGGAGTGGCAGGAGCGCTCTCGCCACGCCGACTCCTATCTGTTCGATCTCATCGAAGCGCGCGCCAATTTGTTCGGCAAGAAAACTTTCGACGAGCTGTGCGCGGTGATGCCGGCTCTGTCGCTTAAAGATTCCGGCCTCCTCGACCAGCGCTGCGCGCCGCTGTTGATCGTCAACGGCAAAGAAGACAAGCAAGTGCCGCTGGAGGATTTTTACTTATTGCTCGAACATGGCATGCCAAAAACTATCCGTCTTTTCCCCGGCGGCCATATGGGGGCAATTCCCAATATCTTGAAAACCGTCGTCGAATGGTTGCACCTAAAACTGGATTAGCCGCATGAGCCTCTATCAACTGCAAAAGCTGATCTATCATGTGAATCGCGATGCTGAACGGCGCGAGCATTACCGCCGAGATGCCGGAGCGTTCAGCCAAAAGTACGACCTGACCGAAGCAGAGCGGGCGGCCGTGCTCACTGTCGATGTCCGCGCGCTTTACACCATGGGCGTCCACTCGCTGTTGCTGCGGCCGTTTACCTTGCTCAATAAAGTCTCCAACGAAGACTATGCCAAAGCGCTGAAAGGACTGGTCTGACCCATGCCGATCGTATTTGCCTGCGCCGCCAGCCATGCCCCTGGCATGACCGCCTGGACCGAAGCCGCGCCCAAGGAACAGGCTGAAAAATTTCTCGGCAGCTACCGCCAGCTCGGCCAACGGCTGGCCGCGGCGAAGCCGGACGCCATCGTCGCCCTCACTGTCGAGCATTGGGCCAATTTCTTTTTGAATTGCATGCCGACCTTTTGCATCGGCCGCGGGGAATATTATGACGGTCCCATCGAAGAATGGCTGCGCATTCCTAAGGCGCGCGTGCCCGGCGATGCTAAACTTTCAGCGGAACTGATTGACGCCTGCCTCGACAGCGGTTTCGACCCGCTGTTTTCCGACGAGCTCCTGTTCGACCACGCAACCTTCTTGCCGCTGCACTTTTTGAACCCCAACATGGCGCTGCCGGTGGTGCCGGTGATCATCAACACGCTGACACCGCCAATGCCGACGGCAAAACGGTGCTTTGCCTTCGGCGAATTCCTCGGCGGGGTTTTACAACGCAGCGACAAACGCATCGCGCTCATCGCCACCGGCGGCTTGTCGCACTGGCCCGGCGAAGCGCAGCATGGCAGGATCAACATACCTTTCGACAAAAACTTCTTGGATAATTTGGTCACCGGCGATCACCACCAACTGACGGCCTACACCCACGATGAGATCAACCGCGAAGCCGGCTCCGGCGGCCACGAGATCAGAACCTGGATCGCTCTCGCCGGCGCGATGCAGAGCTGGAATGCAGAAGTCGTCGCCTACGAGCCGGTGGCGCCCTGGGCGACGGGCTGCGGCCTGGTTGCGTTCAATCCGTAATGTCGAGCGTGCCACCAACATTGAACCGGTTTTGTTCACCATGAGGCAGGAAGGACACGAAGGTTCCGGATAACTTGAACTCCGAACTTCGTGATCTTCGTGTTCTTCGTGGTGAGACGAACGTTTCAAAGTTTGTGACCTTTTTGCTTTTTGGTTGATTTTCCGAGGGGACCGACATGAAATTCAGCATTCACAGCCTGCACGGCGGCGTCAAAAACATCGACGAGATCCACAAGCGCGCGGTGCGCGCCGAGGAACTCGGTTACGACGGCATCTTTCTCGGCGAGAGCCACTTGAGTTCCATCGATTCGTTTCAGACGCTGGCGAGCTGCGCGATGATTACCAAGCGCGTACTGCTCGGCATCGCGGTCACCAATATCGTCTTTCGCGATCCAACCGTAATTGCCGGTGCTGCAGCTTCGTTGAACGAGATTTCCAAAGGCCGCGCCATCATGGGGCTCGGCACCGGTGACGGCCCGGTCTACACTCAAGGACGGAAAGCCACGCCGATGAAAGAGTTCGAAGCCGCCATCAAGACGATTAGAAATCTCGTGCGCGGCAACGCTGAAACCTTTGCCACCGGTAAAATCGGCATCGGTTTTAAGATCAACCGGCCGGCGCCCATCTACGTGTCTGCCGAGGGCCCCAAGGGATTGCAGCTCGCCGGTCGGTGCGCCGACGGCGTGATCCTCGGCACCGGCTTTGACTTGCGCGTCTATGATTGGGCTAAACAAAAAATCCGCGAGGGCGCCGCCGAAGCGGCACGACAAGCAAGCGAGATCAACGTGATCGCCGCCGGCATGCTGTGCGTTGACGACGACGGCAACAAAGCGCGCAAGATCGTCCGCAACCGGTTAGCCAACCGCGCCCATCACAACTTTCGTTTCAGCTACGAAACCGTGCCGCCGGAAGAATTGGCAGGCGTTAAAAAGTTCATGGCCGGCTTTGACGTCATGAAGCCGATGGAAGACCGCGTCGACCCGGACCTGGTCAACGACTACCTGATCCACCGTTTCTCCATCGCCGGAAATCCGCAAGAATGCATCGCCCGCATCGAACAGTTAAAAGCCGCCGGCGTCGAGCATCTGATGCTCACCCCGGCGCGCACAGTGTACAACGAAACCGTTGAAGCGTTTGCCAGAAACGTCATTCCGCATTTCCGCGGTTGACCTGGCTCTTCGTAACGGCACCGTTGCGTTGTATTCCAGCGATCGTTGGATCCTATGTAACCGTGAGGTTATTCGCCAACAAAAGATTCGCAGAACGACCTTAAGGCTCGGCCGCACCTGCCCCGCGAGGTTCGGCGGGGTTGGGCATGCGCGCGACTACCCATCGCCGCGCGCGATGCGATAGTCGCGGACATGCGGAAATCCCGCGACTAGGACTCCGACGATCAGTAGAATTATTATCGCGCCGGCACCGGCGGCCATCTCGGCGCCGATGACGGCGGCCAGCGCGCCGGCTTGGAATTGGCCCAGTTGCGGGCCGCTGTTGGTGAAGATGCTGTTGATCGACGACATGCGGCCGCGCAACTCGTCCGGGGTGCTCAACTGGTTGATCGTCGCGCGCAAGATCGCGCTGACGGCGTCGCCGATGCCGGAGCCTGCCAGAAGCAAGATCGACAGCCAGAACCATTTGGAATACGCGAAGCCGAGAAGACACACGCCATAGACCGTCACGCCGAATAGAATCCACCGCCCGGCGTGTTTAATTTGGCCAAAGAAACTCAAACCGATCGCGCCAGCGAGGGCGCCGGCGGCGCTGGCGGCGTAGAGCATGCCCAAACCTTGCGGACCGACGGCGAGAATATCGCGGGCGTAGATCGGATACAGCGCGCGCACCGTGCCGAAAAGATTGGCGCCCAAATCCATCACCAAGAATGGGAAAATCACGGCATGTCCCCAAACGAAACGGCAGCCCACGCCAAGTGCGCTGAGCGAGACTGTGCGCCAGCCGCCGCGTTGCGGCAGTTCGGTGCGAATCAGCAGCAGCACGCTGAGCATGATGATCCAGGAGATCGCATCGACGGCGTAACACACTGACGGCCCGGCGATAGCCAAGACCACTCCGGCGATCGACGGACCCGCGATGGTGGCGATCTGGCGTTGCGTGCTCGAGATCGCCGTCGCCCGGGCCAAATCTTGCGGCGGCACCAGGTTGGTAACGATGGCATGGCGCGACGGTCCCTCAAGAGAAGAAAACAACGCGAGAAAAACCGTGACGCCATAAAGGGTCAACGAAGTGACGCTCCCGGTCATGCTGAGAAACGCGAGCGCGCCGGAAACCAAAAATAGACTCGCTTGCGTCGCCATCATCAACCGCCGCCGGTCGATGGCGTCGGCGAGTAAGCCGCCGAAGAGCAACATCGCCACTTGCGGCACTGCACGCACCAGGCCGATCAAGCCGATTTGCAGCGGCGAGTTGGTGAGCTCATAGATTTGCCAAGCCATCGCCACGGTAGTGAACTGGCTGCCGATACTGGAGAGCAGGAGGCCGATCCAAAACAGCCGGAAGTCGCGATGACGTAACGGTGATAACAGCTTGACTGATCTTACCGTGGAATCGATCATGAAACCTTGTGGATGGTTAAAAATAGCTCACCGCTATCAACTACAGCCTTGCAGCAAGAATCGGAATCCAGATTGCCCGGTTGCGCCAAAGCCAGACCTTCGAACCGTAAGTAGTGCAGCAATGAGCAATCAATTTCGCCGGCTACTGTGCAATTTTGAATATAGCAAAAGCCTATTTCTGACATGTTGGACAATAGAAAGCGCTGCGATTGCCGATTGCGACGCGCTTGATGGTGTTCGGACACACCCGGCAGGTTTTGCCCTGGCGGTCATAAACCCGCAAATGATTTTGAAACTCGCCGGATTTATCGTCGGCATCTCGATAGTCGGAGAACGACGTGCCGCACCATTGAATCGCGTCGTGGAGCAACTCGGGAATCGCCGCGGCGATCATGCCGACTTGTTTGCGCGTCAGTCGCCGCGCCCGAGTCGTCGGTTTGACCCGCGCCATCGCCAGCACTTCATTGGCGTAGATATTACCGAGGCCGGCGACGATTTGTTGATCGAGCAAAAGATCGCGAATGCGTCGTTCCGACGCGTGGGTGAAACTAAACAGATACTCGCCGGTAAATGTCTCAGAGAAAGGGTCGACACCGAGACGGCACAACTGAGACAAACCGGCAAGTTCGTCCGTATGTGTGATGAGGGCAAGTCCGAAACGGCGCGGGTCATGGTAACGCATCTGCCGGCCGTCATCTAAATCAACGACGATATGATCGTGCTTCTGGCATGGTGTGCTCGCGCCGGTACAGATGAGTTTGCCCGACATGCCCAAGTGAAAAAGCCAAACGCATGCATTTGAGAAACGCAGCAAAATATACTTGGCAACTCTGTCAACCGACTCAATACGTTTTCCGGTCAATAAATCGATTTGCTTGACATCGACCGGCAAACGCAGGCGTCGCTCGCGCACCTCGACGCGTTCGATCCTTCGTCCGACGAGATGGGGCCGCAAACTGCGGCAAACGGTTTCAACTTCGGGGAGTTCGGGCATGGGTGATGATGGTGAGCCTTCCGTGCGATTCTTGCGCCAGCTTGGTGGTCCGTTGACTAAGGAGTAAAAGCAGACAAA
>DASSGE010000724.1:0-6405 GCA_035693605.1 Binatia bacterium | reverse complement strand
CGGAGCGGCGGGCGAGTCAATACTACCCGGACGTCGTGTTGGGTGCGCCGGGCGCGACTTACAATAGTTTGCATCGCGGCAAGACCCTCGATCCATTGGCGCCGGCGTTAATTTTGCCCGAGGTGACCGATCTATCGAAATGGTGGAAAGGGAAGCACCGTTACGTCGATCCCGAGGGGCAATATGTGTTTATCTACCAGAGCACCAAGTATGGTCCGCCGGTTTATTACAACACCAAACTGCTCAACATCGAGTCGATCAAATCGGTATGGGATCTCCTCGACCCTAAATGGAAAGGCAAGATGATCGGTCTGTGGCCGCGCGCCAATTACGTCTCGACAGCGCTGCTGTTCATGTATCACCATCCGCAGATCGGGCCGAAGTTTCTCGAACGGTTTTACGGCGAGATGGACGTGACTTATTTCAGCGACTTTCGCCAGGGCACCGATTGGCTGGCGGCGGGTAAGGCGCCGATCTGCTTTCTCTGCCGCCTGCGCCGCGCCCACGAGCAGGGACTGCCGGTAGAGGAAGCCAGTGTCTATCACTTCAAGGAAGCGCCCGGCATCGGCGCCAATAATGGCGCGATCGGGCTGATGAACAACGCGCCTCACGCCAACGCTGCTCGGGTGTTCATTAATTGGTATCTGTCGCGCGATGGGCAGATCGCCTTCCGCCAGGCGAATAATACCATCGAGGACGAGGTCACCACGTCGTTGCGCGAAGACCTGCCGCTCGAGTATGTGCCGGAAGCGGCGCGGCGCAAAAAAGATATCAACTACATCGAGATCAGCCGCGCCGACTGGATGGAATGGAAACCGGTGGGCGATTTGATCAGTGCCGCGCGACAACGGTCCGGAAAATGAGACAATTACAAATTACAAATTACAGATTCAAAATTAACGCTGCGACAAACTCCAACGTTTTGAATTTGGAATTTGAAATTCCGAGCAAAGCGAGGACACAATGATTCCACAGTTATCGATTCAAGAACGCGATCGGCGTTATCAAATTGTCCGGGCCGAGATGGCCAAGCGCGGCATCGATGTTTTGCTGCTGCCGGCAAACACCGGCCGCTGGGAGCAGCTCCAAGGCGACTCCCGCTATCTGACCAACATCGGCGGTTTCGCCACCGAGATGTTCACGGTTTTTCCCGCCCAGGGGGAGGTTACGTCGTATGTTTTCAATCGCGCCAGTTGGTGGCAAAAGGCGCAGAATTGGGTGAGTGACGTGCGCGATGGGCGCAACCGCTGGAGTCAGAACGCCATCGAGCGCATCAAAGAATTAGGTCTCGAAAAAGGCACCATTGGGATCTCCGGACTCGCGGGTTTGGTGCGCGCGCCCGAGGGAATCATTCCGTATACTTCGGTGAAGAACATTCAAGAATCGTTCCCCCAAGCCAAACTGGTCAACGCCACCGAGATGATGCAGGAGATTCGCGCCATCAAGAGCGCTGAGGAAGTTTCGATGTTGGAACGCTCGGCGGCAATTATCGAGAAGGCCATCGACGCGATGAAGCAGACCGCCAAGCCGGGTGTCAGCGAAAAAGAAGTCTATGCGACGATGCTTCATGCCATGCTGTCCAACGGCGGTGAGCTGCCAACTTTGTTTTTTCTCAGCGCCGGGCCCAATCTGTTCAATAGCTCGTTCGTGCCCACCGACTACGTGATTCAAAACGGCGATAATCTTGTCGGTGAAATCGAAGCCAAATACGGCGGCTATGCGGCACAGGCGGTGAGTCCGGCGGTGGTCGGTAAACCCAATCCGCATTATCAAGCGATGGTCGAGGTCTCGCGCAGCTGTTTCGAAGCGATTCTCGCGGCCATGAAACCAGGCGTGACGTTCGGCACGTTGTTCGATATCTACACGCACACAGTCGAAGGCGCAGGGCCATATTCCTGGAACCATCCGATGATGCACGCGCGCGGGCTCGGTGACGATGGACCGGCACTGATGGGGGACAAGGATCTCGAGCGCTTTGCCAAGATCGAACTCAAAGCCGGCATGACATTCATACTCAAACCCCAAGTGCGGCCGATGCAAGGCAAAGGCCGCGCCAGCGTCGGCGATACCGTGACGGTGACGCAAAACGGTGCGCGGCGATTGGGCAAGCGCGACATGAACCTGGTTGTGATCGATGTTTGATCGAGTGAATAAATAGCCGTTTCATTACTAGGCACGAAGGGATTGTAAAAATGATTCCATACTTCTCGCTCTTTGTGTCTTTGTGGCCGAGAGAATATTTGCGTTGACTCTCGAAGTGTAAATTATGCCCGAACTTTATCCTTATCCGCGTTTTTCACTCGCTGAGCGCGACCGCCGTTGGCGGGCGGTGCGCGAACTCATGCAACAGCAGAACCTCGACGTTATTGTGACGCCGCAAAACAGCGGTCATTCGGCGGACTATCAAGCCAACACGCGCTACCTGACTCACTGCGGCGGCGGCGAGCCTGATTTGGCGGCGGTGTTTCCGCTGGATGGAAACGTGACTGCGATCGCGACCTCGGCGGCGCCGCGCTGGCCGACGGTGCAGAATTGGGTCAGCGACGTGCGCGAGGCGCGGCGCAACTACGGCAAGGTGATCGTCGAACGTTTGAAGGAATTAAATCTCGAACGCGGCCGTATCGGCGTCACCGGTCTCGGCGAGGTCGAAGGCACGCGCACACCCGAAGGGACGATCTTCTACGGTACCTGGAAACAAATCCGTGAAGCTTTCCCCCATGCGCAGCTCGTCGACGCCACGGCGATTCTCGATGAAGTGCGCTATGTCAAAAGCCAGGAAGAAGTCGACGTGCTTGCCAAGTCGATGGAGATCAACGAGCTCGCCATTGAGGCCGAGATCGAAGCGGCCAAGGTTGGCGTCAAGGATTGGGAAGTGTGGGCGGCGATGCATTACGCCATGACCCGCAACGGCTCCGAGTTGCCGGTGCATTGTTTCTGGGTATCGGGAAAAAACCCCAAGCGCACGCTAACCCGGCCGAGCATGCGGCTGTTGGAGCGCGGCGACGCCATCATCAATGAGATCGAAGCTTCGTGGATCGGCTATCGCGCCCAAGCGGTGCAGCCGGTTTATGTTGAAGTTATCGATCCTGTTCAGGCTGAGCTGATCAAAGTCCAGCGGGAAGTTTTCAATCGCGTGGTCGAAAGCTTGAAGCCCGGAGTCACGGTCGGCGAACTCGCCGAGTTGACCAAATGCACGGTTCAAAGCGCCGCGCCCAAAAGCGGCCCGGCGGCCCGGGCGCGCGGCGAACTTAACATGCATGGGCGCGGCCAGGGTGATGACGGACCGATCATCACGCCCCATGCGAAAAGCCCGCGTCAATTGGCGGTGGCCATGCGCGAGAACATGGTGTTTATCTGCAAGCCTTCGGCGATTTCGGCCGATGGCGAGTACATTTGCCAGTGGGGCGATACCGTTGTTGTGACCAAGAATGGCGGGCGGCGCCTTGGCAAGCGGCCGCATGAGTTGGCGGTTACGAAGTAACCGCCGTTCCATAAGTTCCAATCGTTCCATGAGTTCCAGTCGTTTCCGGAGAAGAAAATGCCATTGTTACTTAGTCGTGATGAATTGACGCCCTTGCTGGATCTGCCGAAGGCGATTGAGCTGATCGAGGACGCGCATAAACAACAGGCTGAAGGCCTGATCGTTCCCCATGCGCCGTACAATATCACTGTTGGGCCGAGCAAAACCTTGCGCATTGTTTCCGGCGCGGTGCTCAAGCAAAAGCGTGTCGGTGTGCGCCTGGGGCCGAATAGCGGTCTCGGCGGCGGTGATAAGATGTACGCGACGCTATTTGACGCCGAGAGCGGCGAGTTGCTGTCGTTCATGGGTTTTCCGTTCGGCACTTTGCGCACGGCGGCGGTGGTCGCCATCGCGGCCAAGCATATGGCGCGCGAAGATTCTAAAAAACTCGGCTTGTTTGGTGTCGGCCGCAATGCTTTTGGCATTATCAAAGCTTTGCAATCGGTGCGGCCGATCAAGGAGATCTACGTGTCGAGCCGGGATCCCGAGCGGCGCAAGCGATTTTGCGAGCAGGGAGAGAAAGTGCTTGGCATCAGTGTCCGTGGCGTCGACCGGCCGGAGGAGGCGGTGCGCGGCATGGACGTGATTCTCACCGCGACCAATTCCCTGACGCCGATTTTTCCGGCGAATTGGGTCGATGCCGGCGCCCACGTGAGTAGCATGGGCAAACCGACGGAGATCAGCCGTGACTTGCACCTGCGGGCCGGCCGCACAGTAGTCGGCAGCCAGGAGCAGGAACGCGAATACGCTGACAAGTCGGCGGCGCTGCCGTTGGTGGAACTGGTGACCGAAGGAAAACTTTCATGGAGCCGCATTCCCGAGTTGGGCGATCTGATCGCGGGCCACGCGGTCGGCCGTGCCAGCCGCGATGAAATAAATATTTTTCGCGAATCCCAGGGCGGCTATGGCGACTTGGCGTTTGCGGCGTGGCTTTACGATGAAGCGGTGCGGCGCGGGCTGGGCAAGAAAATGGATCTCTGACACTTGTTCAAGGGTTCAAGGTTCAAAAGTTCAAGGTCGGAGAAACGAAGTTTTCCAGGGGTTCCACATGTTCCAAAGGTTCCAGTTGTTAGGCTAAGGGGAGAATTGCCATGATTAGTTCGAGATTACTGTCGGCACTGTGTGTTTTGACTATCGGGGTTGCACTTTCGACGGCCGATGGATTCGCCCAGACGCGGGCGCAGCTGATTGAAGGGGCGAAGAAGGAAGGCCATCTCATTCTTAGCTGGGGCACCGGCACCATGGGCGGTATCGAGGGTGCGGCGGCGCTGGAGAAAGCTTTCAACAAGACCTACGGATTAAACTTGCAGTTCAAATACACCCCCGGACCGGCGATGCCGCAGTTTGCCAGCCGGATTATTCAAGAAGCCAAAGCCGGCCAGCCTTCATCGACTGATTTATTTGTCGGCTCGGAAAACCATGTGGCGCGCATGTCGCTCAAAAGCTTTGACTGGAGCAAGACCTTCAACCATATCACCCCGGCGATGATTGATTTCGACAACAAGGTTTTGATCGTGACGACGCGCACTCCCGGCTTTACTTACAACTCGAAAATGGTTGTCGGCAAGGAAATCCCGCAGCGGGTCGAAGATGTCCTCAATCCCAAATGGAAAGGCAAGATCGCTTCGACTCCCTATGCGGCTTCTTTCGATCGCCTAGCGATGATCTGGGGCGAAGATAAAACCACGGCGTTCCTCGAAAAATTCGTCAAGCAAGTATCCGGGCTGATTCGCTGCGGCGAAGACGACCGCATTGCCGCCGGAGAGTTTGCCATGCTGGTCTTCAACTGCGACCTCGCGGCGCCCCAGGAGGCGAAGGAGAAAGGCGGTCCGGTCGATGGCCAGGTTTTTCGCGACGCTGGGATTCTTTCGTACTGGTACGTGACCGTGCCGAGCAATGCTCGCAACCCCAATGCGGCAACCTTGCTGGCGGCGTTTTTGCTGAGCAAGGACGGCCAGGACATTCTCTATAACACCGAGCGCAGCAGCTCTCATCTGGTCAAGGGCACGCCGATGCAGAAATTTGTCGCGGAGCAGGAAAAGCGCGGCGTCAAGTTCACGGCCTATTCCGTTTCGGAGGTCTTCAAGAACGCCGAGGATCACAGCCGCATCCGGCAGAAGTTTCAAAAGATCTTGGCGGGCAATTGAAGCGCGAGTGCTTGGAGTAATGGAGTGTCGGGTTTTTTAATGTCCCGTTCGGGGACAGTTGAAATCACGCGCATTGCGGCGAAGAAAAGATTTGTCATGCCGGCGCAGGCCGGCATCCCTATTTGCGGGCGCTGCACGGGCGATGGATCCGGCCCCGGACCAGGTCCGGGGCAGGCTCTACGCCGGAACGACAGCAACGAAAAGTCGACTCCTAGTCAACCGACCCAAAGCCCCTCTTTGAACCGAGGTCCGTCCACTTCCGTCATTCCATCAATCTTTTATTCCGATTCTGTCCTCGGAGCTTTGTCTTGAAAGGCCGATGGTTATTTGTCGCGGTGTCGGTGGCGAGTTTGCTGCCGATTCTGGCATTTCTGCTGATTATCTTCTGGATGGGATTTTGGCAGGGCAGCCCGGGCGATCCGATTGTCTATACGCTTAAACATTACCGCGACTTGTTCACGGACGGTTCCACTTATCGCACATTGCTCAACACCTTGGGTTTTTCTTCGACGACAGTTTTAGTTGCGCTGTTTTTTGCCGTGCCGACGGCCTGGCTGGTCGAACGGACGGATTTGCCGGGCAAGAATTTTATCTATGGGTTGGTGACCATCGGCGCTTTGGTGCCGACCTTTTTCACTTCCATGGGCTGGGTGTTCTTACTGCATCCGCGCATCGGCCTCATCAATAAGTATTTCATGGAAATGTTCGGTCTGGAGCGGGCGCCGTTCAACATCGCCT
>DASSGE010000723.1:0-2543 GCA_035693605.1 Binatia bacterium | reverse complement strand
GGCGCGCGCCTTGCGGACGATGAATTCATCGTCTCGCGGTTTGATCATCTCGGGGAATTCGACGGCGAGTTTTTCGAAGTCGGTCTTGTCGACGCCGCGTTTGGTGGCGTTGCCGAAGGCGGCTTTGAAATCGGGATCGCTGGTCGAGTAGATCACGGGAATTTTGGCATCGCGGCAGGCATGGAGCAATTCTTTGATTTTCGGCAGAGCGTCCCAGGCCACCTGGCCGCAGCTGGTGGGAAACTCGTCGATCGCTTCCATGACCGGCATCGGCTTGGTGCCGGTGAAGCCGGTGATGACGTCGATGATGATCAGCGCCGGGTTGACGCCGAACTTTTCCTTTCCTTTGTAGCCGGCCTTTTCGTAAATCTTTCGCTCTTCTTCAGGGACGAATGCTTCCCAGTCGCGCATAACTTAACCTCCGAAGTCACACTTACGTTAAAGGTTCCAGTCGTTCCAGCAGTTCCAATTGACTCGACTCATTTGAAACTGAGCGCAGCGGTGGAACGGCTGGAACTATTGGAACCTGGCATTAGTCATGGTGAAAACAATTTGTCGCCGCGCTGGGTCATGAACAGTTCCAGCGGCAGTTCGGTGCCGATGCCCTTTTCCTTGGCTTTGTCGTACATCTTTCTCGCGGTGACGGCGAACTGGATGCCCATGCCGGTGTTGTTCTTGAAAAAAGTGATCTCCTGATCGCTTTGACGGCCGCGGCAATTGCCGTTGACCAGTTCACCCAGTTCATGGAGGTCTTCGGCTTTGACCAGGCCACGCTCCAAGCGGTCGTGAAACTCGGCTTGCTTGTCGAGAAAGATCTGCGCTTTGTAGCCGACGACGATCAGATTGGCCTTGAGCACGGCCTCGTCGTCCAACTCTTTCCTCGGCAAGAAGCCGTCGCCGCCGACGATGCTGTTTAGATGCATGCCGGGTTCGACCCATCTACCGAGAATAACCGGATCGACGGTGTTGGTCGCCGCCGTAACAATGTCACTGCCGCGAATTGCTTCCTCGGCGGAGTTTGTCGGCACGACCTCGAGGCCGGTCTCTTGGCTCACTTCCTTGGCGAATTTCTCGCGGTTGGCCTTGGTCGGACTGTAGACTTTGACCTTGGTCAATTTGCGCACGCAGGCGTGCGCCGTGACTTGAGTCCTGGCTTGTTCGCCGGAACCCAACAGCGCCATCACTGAAGCGTCCTTGCGCGCCAGGTAATTGCTGGCCACTGCGCTGGTGGCGCCGACGCGCATGGCCGATATGTAGTGATCGTCCATGATCGCCAAGATATTGCAGGTATCCATGTCGAAGAGCATCACCAGACCAATAAAGTCGCCAGGATAGACACGCCGCTTGCTGCCATCGACCTGGATCTCCTTGGAAAAGCTCGAATCGATGCGCAGCGCCATCGACTTCATGCCCGGTACCAGCCCCATGATATTATTGAAATAGTACTGGCCGCCCTCCTCTTTCCACGGCGTGCGCAGACGGGCGCGCGGCGCGAGCATGGCTTTGCCCTGGCCCAATTCGCGAAACGCCAGCTCTATGGCTTCGATCTCCTCAGGCATCGGCAGTAAGTTTTCCATCTGCTGGTTTTTGAGGACGAGTACCATGTGATTCTCCTTAGATACTCTGCGTACACCCGAGCTTGAAGGGGAGTCAAGCTGCGTGGGAGAGTAATTCCGACGGTAAAAAAAAGGGCTGAGAAACTTTCTCAGCCCTTTTTGAAGCAGCGTGAAGCGGGTTGCTTAAACGTTAGCCCTTTTTAGCTTTGTACCAGTCGGCATTGATGGCGATAAAATTTTTCCACTTGTCCGGCGTTGCGGCTTCTTCGAAGATCGCCTCGACCGGGCAAACAGGTTCGCAAGCGCCGCAGTCTATGCATTCTTCCGGATCGATATAAAGCTGGGTCTCTTTTTCGTATTCCTCGGCTTCGTTCTTGGTCGGGTGAATACAATCAACCGGGCAGACATCGACGCAAGCGGTGTCTTTGGTCCCGATACAGGGTTCAGCGATAATGTAAGCCATCTAATCCTCCTAGATTCAAACTCCAACCTAGTTAGCAAATCGACTCCAGCAAGTCAATTTATCGGGAGAATTCGATCGATCGGGGCGCCGCCTTGACCCTCAACAGTGCTCGATGTTAGATGAAACTTACTTGAGATCGGCGGGAAATCTTATGCTCCGATTGCTCCGACTAATATCGGCCTTTTTTTTCATTGCGGCAAGCATTGGCCTCACGGATGGTCCCGCATCATTACCGGCCGCGACGGTCGACGAGGTAACCAAGAGTTTGCGCAGCCTCAGTGGCGTTCAGCGCAAGGCATTTTTGGAAGAAGGCGCGCGCAAGGAAGGCGAGGTGAGCTGGTACACTTCGATGAGCTTGACCGACTTTCCCAAGATCGTCGGCGCGTTTGAAAAGAACTATCCCTACGTCAAAATTAAGACCAATCGTTTATCGCAGTCATCGGTCATGCCGAAGATCGAGACCGAAGCGCGTGCCGGGCACTTTGCGGTCGATCTCGTCGCCTCGGCGCCGGTGGAAATGTGGG
>DASSGE010000722.1:0-4195 GCA_035693605.1 Binatia bacterium | reverse complement strand
TAATTGCAGGCTGCGGCTGTTTCTAGTGTCGCGGTGGTGTCAGAGAATCCCAAGCTTCTTAACTATCCTGCGGAGCTGTTCTCTGAATTCCTGGTGAAACTGTAGTAAGACATAATTCGTGCAGTTTCCCTTCTTCTATGGCTGGATCATCGTCGCCATTGCTATGGTCGCCGGATTCATATCATCCGGGGTGAGCAATGTGACGATGGCGGTGGTGTTAAAGCCGATCAGCGACGATCTCGGCTGGAGCCGGAGTGTCACCGCGGCGGCAATCACATTGGGGTCTTTCGGTGGCGGCATGTTGTCGCCTTTGTTTGGACCAGTGGCAGATCGGTTTGGGCCACGGGTGCTGTTGCCGTTAGGCGGCGTGATGGTTGGACTCTTATCGATCGGCGTGAGTCAGAGCACTACGCCTTGGCAATTTTACGCGACGTTTATTCCGGCGCGGGCGTTGACGGAATTTCTCCTGTGCGGCGTCGTGCCTTATACGGCGATCGCCAATTGGTTTCACGCCAAGCGACCGCGCGCTATGGGGTTGGTCGCGATGTCGACGCCATTGGGTTCGGCGGCAACGACGCTGATTTTTCAATTTCTGGTCATTCATTACGGTTGGCGCAGCGCGTTTCTAGCGTTGGGCTTGGCGTTCCTCGTTTTCGTCGTCGTGCCGGCGGCAATTTTCCTGCGCCGGCAACCGGAAGATCTGGGCATGTATCCCGATGGTATCGCTCCGTCGTTGCGCTCCGCCGAAGCCGCTACATCTGAGTCGCAGACTCCGGTCACGCGAGAGCGAAGTTGGTCGCGACCCGAAGCGATGCGCACGACAGCGCTGTGGTTGCTAGTGGCGAGCGCGTTTCTCGCGTCGCTCGGAACCGGCGGCATCGCTTTTCATACCGTCGCTTATTTTACGGATGTGAAAATTGCACCGGCTGCTGCTGCCGGTGCGTTGAGTGTGATGGCGCTCTCCGGCGCGTTCGGCAACGGCATCTGGGGTGCCGTGGCGGAGCGACTGTCGCCACGCAACTTAAGCGTTACGACGAACGTGTTGTCCGCGGCGTCTGTGGTTTTGTTGATGCAAATCGATTCGGCCGTCTTGGCCTATCTTTTCGGCATACTCTTCGGTATCAGTGCGCGCGGCGGCACGGCGGTGTTGACGCAAATCTTACTGGCCCACTACTTTGGCCGGCGCTCCTTCGGCGCCATCAGCGGCGTGCTTGAGCCGTTTCACAAGGGCGGGCTCGGCGTCGGTGCCCTTGTCGCAGGTGCGGCTTTCGACTGGAACGGCAACTATCGCGCGGTGTTCCTGTTCTTTCTAGCCTGCTACATGCTGTCGGCTGTGCTGGTGTTTTGTGCCCAGCGGCCGAAGCACAACCAAGACGAAGTATTGCAGTGATGGTGTTGGGCTGGTCTCGGGTTGGAGCAACGCGACATCAGTTTCATTCGATCTGCCTCTCTCCTTTGCTTGACTTTAAGACCTCATCCTTTAGCTTTGTTGCCATGATTTGGCTTCGTCGATTTACGCTGCTTGCCGCTTTCCTCGCCGTCTCGTTACCGACTTTTTCCTCTGCCGCACAGGTTCAAGAACATGTCCTCGACAATGGCTTAAAAGTACTGCTTTTGGAAGATCACAAAAGTCCGGCAGTTACCTTTCAAGTGTGGTACCGGGTCGGCGGCCGTAACGAGAAGGATGGCAAGAGCGGTTTGGCACATTTTCTCGAGCATATGGTGTTCAAGGGTACGCCGACGCTCGGACCCGAAGAGTACTCGCGGCTCATCGCAAAGAACGGCGGTCGATCCAATGCTTTTACGACAGCGGATATGACCGTCTATTTCGCCACCATGAGCCGAGATAAAATTCATATTCAGCTCGAACTGGAAGCTGACCTCATGGCCAATGCGTTACTGGGAGAAACTTACTTCGAGCCGGAGAAAAAAGTCATTCAGGAAGAGCGGCGCTTGCGCACGGAGGACAATCCCGGTTCGGCGTTGTACGAGATCGCCGCTTCCGTGGCTTACACGATCCATCCTTACAGACGTCCGGTCGTCGGATGGATGGAGGACATCCAAAACTTGACGCGCCAGGACTTGGTCGATTTTTACAAGCTTTATTATGCGCCCAACAATGCGGTGATCGTCATGGTCGGCGATTTCAACTCGGAAGAAATGCTGTCCAAGATCAAAGCCGCCTACGGCAAGATCCCGCGGGGCCCCGAACCGCCAAAGCTGATGGTGGTTGAGCCGACCCAACGCGGTGAAAAGCGGGTAACGCTGAAAAAAGACGCCGAACTGCCGATAATTTTAATGCTGCATCACGTGCCCAATTTGCATAGCCAGGATAGTTTTGCGCTGGATCTCCTGTCCGTGGTATTGGCCGGAGGCAAGAGTTCCCGCCTCTATCAGGAGTTGGTTTACCAAAAGCGCTTGGTGCGTGGCATCGATGCCGACTACAACGCGGTTTCCATGGATGCTACGGGATTTGCTATTTCTGCCCAGCTTTTGCCGGGCGCCGATTTGACCAAAGTCGAGCGCGAGATCGAGCGCTTGATCGATAGGACCAAGATTGAATTGGTCAGCGAACGCGAATTGCAGAAAGCCAAGAACCAAATCGAAGCTGCGTTTGTCTTCGCCCAGGACTCGATTTTCGGACAAGCGATGAAAATCGGTTACTACGAAATGGTCGGCGATTGGCGCTTGATTGATAGTTATCTTGACAACATGCGCAAAGTTACGCGGGAAGATCTTCGCCGTGTGGCGCAGCGCTACCTCCAACGCGACAACCGCACGGTTGGCACCTTGATTCCAACTAAAGCGAAATCCCAATGACGCGACAAATAATCGGTCTTTTATCATTCATCTGGGTGGCACAGGTGGTTCCGGCGCAGAGCGCAATGGTGGCGAAACGAAGCGTGCTCGGCAATGGACTGGTGTTGCTCACCTCAGAACAGCGCAGTTTGCCAATGGTATCGATCGAATTGCTAATTGACGCCGGCGCGCGCCATGAGAGCGCCGAGCACGGTGGTCTGGCTCATCTAACCTCAAAGCTGTTGACCGACGGCACGGCAAAGCGCAACGCCCGGCAGATCAGCGAGGCGTTGGATTTTATCGGCGCGAGCCTTGAAACCGGTTGCGGCGACGATCTGGCGACGATCAGCATGACCATCCTCAAGAAAGACTTGGCCATTGGCTTACAGTTGCTGGCCGAGATTCTTACCGGTGCGAGCTTTCCGTTAGCCGAGATCGATCGGCAGAAGCAGGCGATCATCGCATCGATCAAAGCCAAGGAAGAAGACCCCGGTACGGTGGCGTCTGAGGCTTTTGCCGCCGCGTTATTCCCCGGCAGCGCCTACGGCCGCCCGGTGGAGGGGACCGAGGCTTCGGTGAAGCGCCTGGATCGAACACGGGTGCAAGAATTTTTTCGGCGCTACTATCGACCGAATCGAACGATTGTGTCCGTGGTTGGCGATGTTACCGAGCAGGAGATTAGCGCGGCGATCAACCAATCTCTGACGAACTGGGTCAAAGGCGAAGCCAGTAAAACACCGCCGGTGCCGGCCCTGAACGCGAGTGCGCGGGTGTTGCGAGTCAGCAAAGATCTGACGCAAGCGAATATTATATTGGGACATGGCGGTGTGCCGCGCGGCCATCCCGACTACTACGCGATCCAAGTCATGAACTACATTCTCGGCGGCGGCGGTTTTTCGTCGCGGGCGATGGAATCGATTCGAAACGAGCGGGGCTTGGCCTATTCGGTCTACAGCTATTTCGGCGCGGAGAAAAGCTACGGAACTTTTCAATTCGTCATGCAGACCAAAAACGAGAGCGCCGCGGAGGCGATACGGTTAGCCCAGGAAGAGATCCGGCGTGTGCGTGATCAATTGGTCAGCGAGATTGAATTGAACGATGCTAAAGATTACCTAACCGGCAGCTTCCCTTTACGTTTCGACACCAATCGCAAGGTCGCTGGGTTTTTGGCGCAGGTAGAATATTTCGAACTCGGCCTCGATTATCCCGACCGCTATGGCGATTTGATCCGCAAGGTAAGCCGCGCCGACGTGCAGCGGGTGGCGCGCCAACATCTTATGCCGGAGAAGTTGCTCACGGTCATTGTTGGTAATCAGCAGAAGATCACTCTGCCTTAGGTGACAAACGCGCTCAGGTCTACTGACAGTCCTCGGCAACTCCTGCCAACTTTTGTTGC
>DASSGE010000721.1:0-5475 GCA_035693605.1 Binatia bacterium | reverse complement strand
CCATCGTTTTCGCTTGATGCCGCACCTCGACTGTTTCGCCATCGCCGAAGAGCTAGCGTTGCCAGACACGATCGAGCCCTTTCAGGATCACCGCCGGGGACAACAACCGGTAATCCAATTTCACCGCTTGGGTAAAGAAAGAGAAAGAACTCCGGAAGTCTAGCTGTGATGCCTGGAGAGCTAGCGACGCCACCCGACTGGCCGCGTCCCAAGTGATTTCAGCCCGATCCTCCGCGCTCAATCGATTCTTAATCACAAATTGTTCGCACAGGGTTTGCACCAGCGAAGCTGTCAAACGAATTTGGCGAAGATCGTGAAAACGCGGTCCGACGCGCGTTTGCCGCAACCCGGCAATCGCTTCCAAGGGAGCGTCTAGGGCAAACTCACGGCGTACATATTCGCGTAAAAAGCGCACATGGGTTCTTTGCCGTACAGCCTGATCCGTTTGCGAGATACTGCCATGACCGACGCGATAGTCGTAAAGAATTTCCGGCAAATTAGCGAATTCGGTGACGGTGCTGGCGCGAAACCACAGATCGACGTCCTCTGCGTGGACCGCGGCTGGCCGATAAAATCCCAACTGCTCGGCGATTTTCTTGCGGATCAGGATCGAAGGGTGGGCAACGTTTACGCCAAAAAGCAGTTGCCAACGGAGAACTCCCGGACGGATCGGCGGACACCACGCATCCTCGGCGACGTTATTTCTTAGCTTGCGGATCCAAGTTCCCAAAATGCCGATATCAGGATGGTCTTCCAAAAAAGTCAGTTGTTTGGCGAGGCGGTCGGGATGACTGATGTCATCCGCGTCCATTCTGGCAATGTAGTCGCCGCGGGACATGGAGCAGCCGCGATTCAAGGCGGCAATCATGCCCCGATTCGGCTGATGTACCAAACGAACACGGTCATCCAACGCTGCGAATTTTGCCAGAATCGAAGGAGTTTCGTCCGCCGAGCCATCGTTGACGATGATAAACTCGAAATCGCCAAACGACTGCTCCAAGATGCTCATGACCGCGCGCTCGACGAACGGAGCGACATTATAGGCCGGCATGACCACCGAGATTTTCGGTAACAACGGCATTGCTATCGATTTATGTTTATAAAAATGAGCGCCGACGAGCGCTACCGTGTGACAGCGCAAAGCCGGCTCGGGCTTGGAATCTTGACGTTCAGGCCCTGTGTTCGGCCAGACGGGTCGTAGGATTCATCTTCGCTTCAGAACGAACACCGGCCAATTTCAGCAAATTTTCAACTGCACTGTCCGGCCGCATTTCGTCGGCGATACCGCCGCGCCATATAAAGCCCTTTCGAACCGAACTCTCACCTCTCCAGAACTTAACAATTGCGGAAGCAAGACCTTCGACGTGACCCGGTTGAACGAGATCGCCGGTCACGCCGTCTTCAACAAGTTCATCGATGCTCGCGCCGCGAGTGCCGATCACGGGCACCCCAAGCGATAGACTTTCAATTGCTGTGTTTGGCAGATTGTCTACCGAAGAAGGTATTACCGTAGCATCAGCCCGCAGCAAAACCGCGTAAAGATCGGGTTTCGGCAACGGGTAGAGAATTTGAATTTTTCTTCGATGCTGTCCCATAGTGTCTTGCAGGGCGGCGATTTCACTAAAATTACCGCGTCCCACCCACACCATGCGCAAGGTCGGTTCGATTTCGAACGCAAGTTTCAAAGCTTCGCTCAACCACGGGGTCCCGGTTTTTTTGCCGAGCCGACCGAAATGAAGTAAGAATCGCTCCGGCAAGCCGCAAGGTGGATCGCTCGAGGGTGCAACCTCCAGCCCCGAAGGCGGGCGCAAAACGTCTATGGCGATTCCGTATCGGCTGAGATAGTGCGCGGCAACAAACCGGCTCGGAGCATATGCCTTGTCCGCTCGCCTTAACGTCGCGCGTTCCATTCGCTCGCGCCATTTTTCGCCTGTCGATCTTTCTCCAAACACTTCGTTCCACAAATCAGCGGCTGTGCTGCAACGAACTAAATGAATTCTTCCTTTGGTCCGAGGAATGGCGAGACCCACGGCGCGATAATCCGAGCTTTGGACAATATCGAAGGGAACTTCGCGGTGCCTTCGCTGCATCGCTGCCGCTAGTGCCCACGCCTGAGTTGCCAGCGCCAACGCATAGCCTGCCCCACCCACCCGAGAAATGTTTGTTAAGACCTTCCCTAATAGCGTTCCGGCAAAAGGAGATACGCGCTCGACCCTGATACCCTCGTGCATCAAGATGCGCGGTTCCATATCACTGGAGACAAACACTTCGGCTTGATGACCGCGTTCGACCAAAAGCTTGCCGATCCGAAGCAGATAATTACCTAATCCACCCGCATTCCGATGATCGGTGACAAATTCCGGCGTGATAAAAGCTATTCGCCGCCGCCTCTCCACGTTCACCGTTAAGGTTGCGCGTTCATACACCGGATTCACCCGATACGCGCTCATGACATCTTTTCATGGGCAAATTGTTTTCTATCGATCTGATCATGCAGTTTTTTATTGCGGTACCCGCCTCGTCGCTTTTGATTTACGACTTCTTGGTAGAACGAAAGCAGTTCAGCGACGACCTTTTCGGGGACGAGGCGATGAATCCGCTCTTGGGCAAGCTTTGCCATCTGTTGTTTGTCGCTTTGACTTAATGCGGCAGCTCGCCTCAATGCGCTCGCGAGCGAACCGACGTCACCAGGTTCGCAGAGAAGACCGGTTTTACCATCTTCAATGAGTTGATCGAAGCCACGCCCGTGCGTGCCTACAACAATTTTCCCGAGCATCATGGCTTCAATACAGGTGTTCGGGAAATTATCGGCGAGCGACGGAAGCGCGACAAAATCAGCGTTACGAATAATCGGGAATAACTGCGGGTGTTTCAGAGACTCGAGCCGCACCACGCGGTTTTTGAAGTCGCTTAACTCCTGCAGCATGAACGCAGATGCGGATGTTCCTCCGCGGCTGCTCAGGTCGTTGCCGACAAACACGAAATGCAAATTTTCCTGCTCCGCCAGTACAGTCTTCAAAGCCGCGCAAAGTACGAAGACTCCTTTCCATTCGGCGAGTGATCCAAAGTAGAGACCGTATGGAGAATGGGACCGGATGTGATTCTCCCATACGGACGCATCCTCTTCACCACGCGGCGGAACGAAGGGGGATTCGATGATCTTTACCGGTATGCGGAGCTTCGATCGCACATAACTGGCAACATATTCGCTGGGCCCAAACACCGCGTCAGCCCTTTTGAGCGCCAGGTCTTCAAAAAAACCTTGAAAAGCGCTTGTGAACTGAAATCCATAAGGAACCCATAAATCCCGGTAGCTCGAGAGCCTGACCACAGAAGGCAAGCTTGTGCGTAAAACGCCGCCTCCGTATAGATGCGTATAATGGACCAGATCAAAAGGGAGTTCACGGTTGCGCTTTTTAAAGCCGACACGAAAAGTCCAGATCCGCTTAAGGATATCAAACTGGGCCGCCCAAGCTTCGCGTCCCAACCAGCGCAGTAGACGCTGAAGAACGCGGAGATAAATGGGATTCCATACCTTTAAACGGTGGACGGCTATGCCGTCATGCTCGAAGGAGGCTTCGGACGCGCCGGGAACGAAAACCTCCGCCTCGTGTCCGAGTGCCCGGAGCCCTTGGACAACCCGATAAGTATAGTTCGCGAGACCACCGGCAAATTTGCGCTCGCTCAGGTATTCAGTGGTAACAAAGGCTATCCGCATACTCAAAACCGGTTCTGCCTCAACCATTCTTCAAGAACGACCAGGTTCCACGTCGGATAACCTCGTTTGGCAGCAAGAATGCGCTTTACCGCTTTCTGATCCAACCATTCGGCAATGCGAGAATTACTCGACAGCAACAATTCTCTGACCTGAGAACTTTTGTTCTTGTCACCGAAAAGCCATTCGTCCACAGGTATACCGAATCCCATCTTCTGCCGATTGATGAAATTATCGCAAAACTGCCGGCTCAAAATCCGACGGAACGGTTGTTTGCCACGCCACTCGCCGCAATCGCCGTCTTTTCGAATCAGCACTTCCGGCGGGATGGTGGCGACCAGTTCGGCGATAACGACATCGGTAAGCGGCGTACGACACTCCAAGCCATGCATCATAGCGGCGATGTCCACTTTCGTGAGAATGTCGGAAGGCAAGTAGTGGTGAATATCGACGTTGCGGGACCGGGTGATCGGCGGTGCTACCGCCGGCTCCTCAAACGCGCGTCGCATCGAGTGCGGATAGGATTCAACGCCGGCGCGGAACTCCCGCCGCCAGAGCGCTTCAGACTCCTCGGCTTCCAGTGTGTTCACGTTACGCAACCACACGGCGAGCGTGGGATCCCGCTGATCTAACGGCCAGCGTTGCGGATGAATCCTTGTCAGCAATGGCCGTAGTGCAGCCTTCCAGAGCGGAGGCTGGGGTCGGGACGGATCCAAGGCGTACAACCACTTGCGATAAGATTTGTAGCCGGCAAAGAACTCGTCCCCCCCGTCACCGGTGAGGACCATGGGTACATGTTCGCGCGCCAAGCGCGAGACGTGCCAGGTTGGCACGGCCGAAGAATCACCGTAGGGCTCGCCGTAATGCTGCACCAATTTGGGCAGCAGTTCGAGCGCTTCGACATCGACCACTTCTTCGAAATGTTCCGTTCCAATCGACGCCGCCGCTTCGCGCGCAAACGGACGTTCATCGTACTTCTCTTCAATGAAACCAATATTGAAAGTCCGCACCGGACGATCGAGAATTTCCGCCATGTACTTGACTACCAGGGTGGAATCCAAACCGCCCGATAGAAATGCGCCAAAAGGAACATCGGCGACGAGATGGGATTTGACCGAGCGTCGCAGCGCATCCTCAATGATCTCCTGCCACTCAGGATCGGTACGGGAATAATCGGGATTGAACTCCAATTTCCAATAAGCTTCCGGCTCACACTTCGGGCTGTCCACAGACACTTCCATGCAATGCCCCGGCAGCAATTTTCGAATCTGTTTGAACCCTGTTCGCGGTGCCGGAATGTACATAAACCGAAGAAATTCATGAATCCCCTGGAGATCGGGCTCCAGTATCTTGTCTAGCCAAGGCAGGCGGCGTAGCGCCTGGAACTCTGAAGCAAACGCGAAGCGTTCACCGATTTGTGCGTACAGGAGGGGCTTGATCCCAAGATGGTCTCGCGCGAGAAACAGTTGCCTTGCATTAAAATCGGCAATCGCGAACGCGAACATGCCACGCAGCCGCTGGACACAGGCTTTGCCCCACTCACGATAGGCTTCCAGAATCACTTCGGTGTCCGATTGTGTGCGGAAGGTGTGACCTATGCCGATCAGCTCGTCGCGAATTTCCCGGTAGTTGTAAATTTCACCGTTGAACGTGATTGCGTGGCGGCCGTCCGCTGATTTCATCGGCTGTGCGCCACCGTCAAGATCGATGATCGCGAGGCGGCTATGTCCGAGCGCGATCCGATCACGGATCAGCGTCCC
>DASSGE010000720.1:0-3388 GCA_035693605.1 Binatia bacterium | reverse complement strand
TGGAGGCCGCGGTTTGCTCTTTCCCGCCGCTGCCGGGCGAAGGGGTGGTCAAGCGGCCCCAGGCGCGGCAAAATTTCGCCACATTGGCGAGTGTGCTCAGGCAGCGCGGCTATGCAACGACATTTCTTTACGGCGGCCAAGGGATCTTCGATCATATGCGGAGTTTCTTTCTCGGTAACGGTTACGACCGCTTTATCGAAGAGAAAGATTTTTCGGCGCCGCGCTACAAAAGCCCCTGGGGTGTGTCTGACGAAGACTTGTTCGAACGGGCCGATGAGGAGTTCCGGCTCCATCATGAAGCCCGGCAGCCCTTCTTTGCCACGCTGTTGACGGTATCGTTGCACTCGCCCTGGCAATTCCCGGCGGGGAAAATCGATCCGCTGGCCGCCGACGTTGAGGTGCCACCCGGCTTTGAGCTCGATGAGCTGAATAACTTTCTTTACGCAGATTACTGCATTGGGGAATTCATTCGCAGGGCGCGCCGAGCTCCATATTTCGACAGCACGCTATTTGTCTTCGTCGGCGATCATGGCGTCCACTTGCGTGGCAACCAACTTATTCCAATCGACGATTACATCGTTCCGGCGCTGTTTCTCGCGCCCAAACATGTGACTACCGGCCGAATTTCCGCCGTCGCCAGTCAGATGGATTTACCGCCGACCATCATGGGAATCGTCGGCGGCGAATACCGCAGCTCATTTTTCGGCCGCGACGTTCGCAGGCCGCAGGCGCAAGATGCATTCGCTTTGGTGATTTATAATAAAAAGCGCTACGGGATCGTCACGGATCGGGAGTTGATCGTGCTGCGCGAATCTGGCGACAGGCTGGCTTATCAGCGCCCCTCCGAGGCTAAACCCTGGACCCAGGTAGAGGTCACTGCAACCCAGGCGGCTCGAATTCACGACGGCTTGGCGATCCTGCGCAGCGCGGAGAGTTTACTCGTCAGCGGCCGCTATCATGGGGAGCCCCATCCAGTTAAACCTTGACCAGTTCTTTTGCTCTGAGGTGCTTCGTCCTAAGGGTTTTTCTGCATCTCCTTGAGCAGGCCTTCGACTTTTTTCAGCTCCTCGCCGTAACCTGCCCAGTTGCCTTGCTTGAGAAGTTCCTGGGAACGCTGGAAATGGTCTAACGCCTGACGGGCCAAGGTTTGATCGCCCTTGACCGGCGTCGCCACGGCCGCCGCGCTGCCAGCTTGTGGCGTGTCTTTTGCCGGCTTGGCGCCAAAGATCCGCTGCAGCGCTTGATCGAGAGTCTCTTCCATGACGATGCGGTTACCGAAGGCCACCAGCACTCGCTTCAACTCCGGTAAAGAGCCTTGCTCGGCCGCCAGATAGAGCGGTTGCACGTAGAGCAATGACTTTTCGATCGGTATGGCGAGCAGGCTGCCACGGAGCACCTGAGAACCGCTCTGGCTCCACAACGTCAGTTGTTGGGAGATGACGGTATCTTGGTCGATGCGGGCATCGATCTGTTTAGGTCCGTAGACGAGTTTCGCTTTGGGGAATTCCAGCGCGGTGAGCTTGCCGTAATTCTTGCCGTCGCTGCGCGCCGCCAGCCAGGACCGCATGTTATCTCGTTTATTCGGTGTGAACGGTATGAGCAAGATGAATTCTTCTTTCTCTTCACCCGGCAGACGCATGATCGTGTAGTAGGGCTCCATTTCGCTGTCACGGCCATCAATGGTGCGCCGCGGGATGCTCAGGAGATCTTCCTTGTTAAAAAATACCTGAGGATCCTGCATATGGTAGGTGGCATAAACGTGGGCCTGGATCGTGAAAAAATCCTGCGGGTAGCGCACATGGGCGCGCAAATCTTCAGGCATGGTGTCCATGGGCTTAATTAGCCCCGGAAAGATCTTGGCGAAGGACTGAATCACCGGGTCGGTAGGATCGCTCAGGTAAAATTCCGCCGTGCCGTTGTAGGCATCGACCACCGCTTTGACCGAGTTGCGGACATAATTTGTTCCCTGCCGGCGTATCGGTTCGGAGTAGGGAAAACGGTCCGAGTTGGTATAGCCGTCAATGATCCAGAATAGCCTACCGCCTTGGGCGATGACGATATATGCGTCGCGGTCAAAGGTCACGAAGGGAGCGATTTTCTTGACCCGTTCTTGAATCTGTTGATGGTAGAGAATGCGGCTTTCGCCGGTTAGATCCTGGGACAAAAGTATTCGCATCGACGCATGGTGCGCGGCGAAGACCAGCTTGCGCCACAAGCTGCCAATCGGCACGCCGCCGGATCCCTTGAACGTGGTATAAACATTTTGATCGCCGGAGGGGTAGTCCAATTCCTGCGACTTGGTTCGCACCAGAACATAGTCGTTGGCGAGCTCGCCAAAATAAATCTCCGGGCGGGTAATTTGCAGGGAAGTGGAATGCTGCGGCGGTATGTCCTTGATGAAGAACTCGGGCTGACCGCTGGAGGTCACCTGATTAACCGGTCCAAAGACCACGCCGTGGCCGTGGGTAAAAGTCAGATGCTCGTTGATCCAATTCTGACTTTGAAGATGCCGATGTGACAGTTCGCGGGCGGACAACATTACCTGACGGTAGGTGCCGTCGATCACATAACGATCATTGTCGACGTCGACGAATTTGTAATAGGGCCGGATCTCCTGCAGCTGAGCGTAGCTGGTCAAAAGCGGCCGGTGATCCCAAAGACGAATATTGTTAATGGTCGATTCGTTGCGCTTCAAGTCAGCGGCGGTCAACTGTTCATCCGCGGGAAATTCCCTGGTTTCAATCTTGTCCAGGCCAAAGGCGAGCCGGGTGTATTTGATCCTGCGCTCGATGAAGGGGCGTTCCGCCTCGATTTCATTGGGCGTAACGCGGAAACGCTGCAAAAGTGTCGGATAGACATTAAGGCCCAATAAATGCACCGCCACCAAGGCGCCGACACCGAGAAAGACAAATTTATATCCCGTGCGGGCAATTTGCACAAAGCAGAGCGCCGCGGCGATGAGAGCCAAAAATGTCAACACGCGCAGTGCTGGAAGAATGCCGTAAATGTCGGCATAGCTCGCACCGAAGGAAACACCGCGCGGCGCATGCAACAGATCGAAAGCGTCGAGATAATAGCCGCAAGCCTTGATTAACAAGAACAAGCCCAAGAGGATCAACAAATGAGCGCGCGCCCGTTCACCCAGTAAGATCCCGCGCGCGGTGTAAGCTATGCCGCGGTAAACCAGGTAGACGGCGGCGCTGGCCGCGGCGGTCAGACCAAGGGCGAAAATCCCCCAGTGATAAATGACCTGCAGCCACGGCAAAATGAACACATAAAAGCTGACATCGCGGCCGAACTGGGGATCTGGCAAGTTGAAAGATACCGGGTTGCTAAACAGCGCCAGCTTTTCCCAACTCACTGCACCTTGAGGTGCGGCCATCAGCCC
>DASSGE010000719.1:0-3787 GCA_035693605.1 Binatia bacterium | reverse complement strand
ATCCGGCGGTCAAGTCGGCGATCGCGGTGTGATTAGCACCACTCGCGGCGACCTGGTGGAAATCATCGACACCCAGCATCCGACGCCACAGTTGACCTCCCATCGCGGCCGAGTGAAAAAAGGCCGTATTCAAGTCGGCGACACGGTGGCGCTCAACGTCGACGCAAAACATCGTCGCAAAATCATGCTCAATCATTCGGCGACCCACATTCTCCACGCCATGCTGCGAAAAGAATTGGGCCAACATGTGCGCCAAGCCGGCTCGCTCGTTACCCCAGAGCGGCTGCGCTTCGATTTCAGTCATACCGGCGCCATCGCCGATGACAAGCTGGCAGCAATTGAGTCGCAGGTTAACCAACGCATACGCGAAGACGCCGGCGTATCGATCCGGGAGCTGAACTACGAAGACGCCGTTCGCCAAGGCGCGCTGGCCTTCTTCGGCGATAAATATGGCGACCGCGTACGCGTGGTTAAGATCGGCGATTTTTCCACCGAGCTCTGCGGCGGCACGCATATCCGTGCGTCCGGAGAGATCGGTGTCTTCAAACTGAATTTCGAGGGCGGCGTCGCCGCCGGCGTACGGCGCATCGAAGCGTTCACCGGCGAGGGGGCGCTTGAGCTGATCAACAGCTACGAGTCGCGGCTCAAAGAGATCGGCGCGCTCATCCGCGGCAGCGCCGACGATGCGGTCGATAAAGTCAAAAGACTTCTCGATCGCCAGAAGGAATTAGAAAAAGAGATTGCCAAACTGCACGGCGAACTGGAAAAAGATCGAATCACCGATCTGATCGAGCAAAAGCAAATCATCGGCGGCGCCAATGCTGTGATCGCCCAAGTCAAAGGGGTCGACGGCAAACAATTGCGAGAAATGGCCGATCAGTTAAAAGGTAAACTCGGCTCTGGGATTGTCATTCTGGCCAGCGCTAGCGACGGCAACGTCAATCTAGTCGCGTCGGTCAGCAAAGAATTGACCAAGCGATTCCACGCCGGCAACATCGTCAAAGAGCTAGCCGGCATCGTCGGCGGCGGCGGCGGTGGTCGGCCCGATTTCGCCCAAGCCGGCGGCAAGGAGCCGGAAAAGGTCGCCGTTGCGCTCAGACGCGCCGAGGAGATTATAAAACAGGCGTGATGAAATCAGCGAACCGTGGTAATCAGAGTACCGGCCGCCAAGGCAGGCGCCTTTAACAAGTGAGGATCGACTTTTAGAGTGATAACCGTCCACACCAAGACGATCAGCGAATCGACCACCGGCTTCTGCGACATCATCAACATCACCGCCAAATTTAAGGAACAAATTCGCGTTGCGCGCATGCGTACCGGCACGGCGACTCTTTTCGTCAACGGTTCCACCGCCGCGCTGACGACCATCGAGCATGAGTCCGGTCTAATCAAAGACCTGCAGGAATTTCTGGATCATCATATTCCCTCCGATCGACGCTATCACCACGACGACCGCTGGGGCGACGACAACGGATTTTCCCATCTGCGCGCCGCTTTGTTCGGACCGTCGCTCGCGATCCCGATCGTCGACGGCCAACCTTGTCTCGGCACCTGGCAGCAAATTATCTTGATGGACTTCGATAACCGCCCGCGCAGCCGCGAGGTTATCGTTCAACTCATAGGAGAATGCGAGTGAAAGACGAAAAAAACCAGGTCGCCGAGCGCGTCGAGGAAATCGGCGTCAACCAAATCGATTTTCACGATCCACGGCTGTTTCGCGACTTATTGGGCCAGCACGATCAGCATGTCAAAATTCTCCAGAACACTTTACAGGTCAAGATCCGCGTGCGCGGCTCGGCGATGGAGATCGAAGGCGACCCGCTGCAAGTCGAACTGACGAGTCAAATTCTGCGCCAACTCTACAGTCTTCTAGAAAAAGGTTACCCGGTTTACGCGAGCGACGTCGACTATGCGATCCGTATCCTGAGCGGCGACAACCGCGCCAAGCTGCAAGATATCTTTCTCGACACGATTTACATTTCGGCGCACAAGCGCACGATTACGCCCAAAAGTATCGCCCAGAAAGCCTACATCGATGCCATTCGCCGCTACGACATCGTCTTCGGCATCGGCCCGGCGGGCACCGGCAAGACCTATCTCGCCATGGCGATGGCCGTGGCGGAATTGATGAAGAACAATTACGTGAGAATTATTCTCACTCGGCCGGCGGTCGAAGCTGGCGAGAAGCTGGGCTTCCTGCCCGGCGATCTGGCGGAAAAGGTCAACCCCTACCTGCGCCCTTTATACGATGCGCTCCATGATATGGTCGACTTCGACCGCGCGCGCAAAATGGTCGAACGTGGGACCATTGAAGTCGCGCCGCTGGCGTTCATGCGCGGCCGGACGCTCAATGACTCGTTTGTGATTCTCGACGAGGCGCAAAACACCACGCCGGAGCAAATGAAAATGTTTTTGACGCGCTTGGGCTACGGCTCCAAAGCGGTGATCACCGGCGATGCGACGCAGATCGATTTACCGGCCGGGAAAGCATCGGGGCTCAAGGAGGCCGCCCGCATTCTGCGCGGCGTGCATGGCATTCGTTTCGTTACGTTTACCGAAAAAGATGTCGCACGGCACCACTTGGTGCAGGAGATCATCGCCGCCTATGAGCGCGACGACAATCAGAACAATGCCCGCGATCTATTGGAAAAAGCTTGAGTCCGATTCAAAAGCTAATTTCGGCATGGATCGCTTATTGAACGGCTTCCAGAGCGATCTTGAGCTGGATGGGTTTGTCGTTTCGCAACACGGTAAAACTTACGTTCTCACCGACTTTGTACTTCTCAAGGGCAAGAAATAGATCGTTTGGGGACTCAATTTTTTTGCCGTCGATGGCAGTAATGATATCTCCCAACCTGACTCTTCCGGCGGCATCTCGCCTCGTCGGTTGCATCCCCGCTTTGGCCGCTGCGCTGCCCTTCGCCACATCAATGATTAGCACGCCGCTCACGCCCAAGCGTTGGGCGATTTGTTCATCGGCCACCTGAATGCCCAAGCCCGGTCTGGTGACTTTGCCGGAGCGAATCAACTCGGTAACAATCCGGTTCACCGTGTCGACGGGGATCGCGAATCCGATGCCCGCAGATGCACCCGATGGACTGTAGATCGCCGTGTTGACGCCGATCAGGCGGCCGGCGCTGTCGAGCAAGGGACCGCCGGAGTTTCCTGGATTGATCGCCGCATCGGACTGAATAACGCCTTGAATCGGCCGCCGTGTCACCGATTCGATTTCTCGATTTAGCGCACTGATGACACCGGTGGTGAGCGTCTGATCGAGACCGAACGGATTGCCTATGGCAAAGACGTTTTGACCCACCTGCAAGTCCTTGGAAGTACCCAACGGAATCGCCTGCAGCTTGGCCGGCGGCGCATCGATCCGCAGCACCGCCAAATCTTTATCCGGTGCGACACCGACCACACGCGCCTTAAAAGTCGATTGGTCTGCTAATGTCACCTGGGCCGCATCGGCGTTTTGAATCACATGGAAATTGGTAATGACATTGCCGGTATTGTCCCAAATAAATCCTGAACCCGTACCCTGGGGTATCTGATGTTGATTCAGCGTGAACAGATCACGCTCGATGCCGATAGAAGTGATGTTGACCACCGAGGGCGATGCCTGCTTGAATAGGGTGATGGTGGATTTTTCTTCTGGCATCAATTCGCCGCGCGGCGTAACCGAGCGCGGAGTTACCTTGGGATTCGTCAGAGTAGCGCCATCGAGCCACGCTTGCTGTCCGAGCAAGAAAGCCACGCACGATACTGCAAGGGCGGCAGAGAAAAACTT
>DASSGE010000718.1:0-7282 GCA_035693605.1 Binatia bacterium | reverse complement strand
GTATTGCGCGGCCGTTGCGCCGTTGCCTGCGATAGCGCCCAAGCCGTCAGCGCGCCGCTCGCGACCAACGCCATGGCGGAATAAAATACCGCGTGAAATCCGCCGAAGGGCATATCGAGGATCCACAGCGAGATCGCCGGGAAGATTATCGTTGCGCTCGACTGTACGCCGCCAAAATAACCTGATGCCTCGCCGCGCCGTGCCTGGGGTGCTGCAGAAGCGAGCAGCGTGTAACCCGACGCCGCCATGCTTGACCAAGCGATGCCGCGCAGCGCATTGGAAAAAATTACCGCGGCATTAAACGGAACAAAACAAAATACAATGCTGAGCGCTTGGCCGATCATACCCAGTGTCATCATGCCGGTCTCGCTCCAGCGATCGACCCAGTAGCCGATGACCGGGCGCGAGATTACGCTGGTCACGCCGAAGGCGGCGATGACGACGCCGACAGTGAAAGGCGTTCCGCCGAGATGGGTGATGTAAAGCGGCAGCGCCGGTTGCAGCATAAAATGTTGCGCGTAGCCGAGGAATTCGGCGATACAGAGGAGCGCAAAGGCTGGTGTCCAGATGCTGTTGGTATTTGGCGCCGGAGGCATCCGTGTTGTCTAGCATGGCAGCGGGAAAAACTCATGCGGGTATCGTGAGTCGAGATCGTGATCGTGATCGATGCGCTCGGGGTATGTGGCTATTTCTCTGCAATCGCCAAGCTGTTTGCCTTGGTGCAAGCGAAAAGTAAACCCGCTGCTTGGATAGCCGCCAGCAGGAGAAACATGCCGATGTAGCCGGCGAGGTCGATGGCACTGCCAGTGATCAGCGAGCCGACGCCATAGCTCAACGGATATGCGACAGAAAATGTCGCCATCTGTTTGCCGCGGCGCGCCGGATCGGCGCGTTCGACGGCCAAGGCCAGGGTTGTCGAGCTGCCGATGGCGTTGCCGAGCATGTAGGTCGTGCCGCAGATGATGACTCCAAACAGGCTCGACACGAAGGTGATGAGTATTAATCCGATCACCTGCAAGGCGAATCCCGCGGCGATGGAGCTGGCGCGGCCGATGTGATCGGAGAGACGGCCGAGTAGCGGACGGCCCAACATGCTGGTGGCTCCGATGACGACGAAGTACAGAGCGAAATTCGCGATGCCCAGTTCTTTGGCATAGAGAATGCTGAAATTGGTGATCGCCGGCAGCGCTAGGTTGAGCCACAATAGTAAAAGCGCCGGCAGCAAAATCTCCGGCTCGACGAAATGAAATATTTCGCGCCACCAGTCGGTGCCGACCGCGTTGCGATTGGGTTTCGCCGAATGGATGATCGACGACGCCATTGCCCATCCGGTGAGCGCGCCGGCAATCGAAAAAATCGCGGTGACGACGAACACCAAGCGGTAGCCGCCGAACGGCGCGTAGAGCAGCCATAGCGCGAAGGGCGGAAATATGATTTGCGCCGAGCTTTGCACACCGCTGTAGAGACCGGAGGCGGCGCCGCGTTTTTTTTCGGGAGAGATCAGTGCGAGGAGAGAGTAACCGCCGGTGTTTAGTCCCGCCCAACCGATGCCTCTCAAGCCATTGGCCAACGCAGTTGTCGGGATGAACGGAATGAAACAGAGAAAAATGCTTATCGCTTGAAACAGCAAACCGGAGATCATCACCCCGGCTTCGCTCGAACGGTCGGCCCAGTGACCGACCAGCGGCCGCACGATGACGCTGGTGATGGCGAAACAGGCAAGGACGATACCCACGACAAACGGCGCCGCGCCCAATTGCGTCAGAAAAAGCGGCAGCACCGGCGCAAGCATGAAATGCTGTGAATAGCCGAGCAACTGGGCAGCGCAGAGCAGGATAAAGGTGCGCGTCCAGATGGTGTCGATCTGCTGCGGTGCCATTGGAAAATATAATCGTGAAAGTGTTGCGCAGGCCTGTCGAATTCAGCTGGAAACGACGGCGGCAAAGCCGGTTCAACCTAACATGAACTTCTAGGGTAATCGAGCTAAACGGTATAGCCAACGGCGAGTACCAAAGTCGAATGCGTTTGCTGCGGGTCTGGCGGAAGAGCAAAGGGTTGGCTAAGGCAAGTTTTCTCCGGTGGTTATTTCACTAATTTGTCCGCGCGATAAAGCACCGCCGGCGGAATCGTGACGCCGATCTGCTTGGCGGTCGCAAGATTAAACAACAGCTCAAACTTCATCGGCTGCTCGACCGGAATTTCCTGGGGCTTTCCGCCCTTCAATATTTTGTCGACATAGCGCGCGCCATCTTTGCCCTCGGTAACGTAGCCGGGACCGTATGCCATCAAGCAGCCATTTTCAGCGTAATCGGCGCGGGCGCAAATCGAGGGTAGTCGATTGGCGATGGCCAGCGCCGCAAGCAATTTTTGATTTGAATTGGCCAGTGGGTTCAATGTGATCCATACGGCCGAACTTTTTGCCTTGACGGCGTCTTTAAAGGCAGCTTCGTATTTGTCGACAGTGCTCACCGGCATCGAATGCAGTTGCAGGCCGAGCGCGCGCGCCGGTTGTTGGCTTTCATCCCATTGTGGTTTCGAGCCTGGAGCTTGAGGGTCCCACAACACCGCAACGCGGCGAACTTTGGGAATGGTTTCCTTGAGCAGCTCCAGTCGTTTTCCGGTCAGAATCGCTGCCATGTTGGTGATGCCGGTGCTGTTGCGGCCCGGGCGCGCCAAACTATCGACCAGCCCAGCGGTAATCGGATCGGTGACGCCCATAAAAATGATCGGCACGGTCCGGGTGGTTTTCTGGGCGGCCAGAGCGGCGTTGGTCGTGACCGCGACAAGCACGTCGATGTTCAGTCGCAGCAACTCGGCGGCAAGATCGGGCAGCAACTCGAAGCCGCCGCTTTCGTGGCGGTAGTCGATTATAATATTCTGCCCCTCGATATAGCCGAGGTCTCGAAGCCCCTGGCGAAACGCTTCGAGTCTAGGCGCATCCGCGGCGGCGGACACCGCCGCAAGATAACCGACACGCGGAATCTTCCTCGGCTGCGGTGCTTGGCCATAAACGCTGGCAACGAATATCAGGGCGCAAAGGCAAGTGGCAAAATCTGATCGACGCATCGGAGGATCTCCCTAGTTTGACGACGGCCGTTCCTGCGTCAGTTCACCAATGGTGAATTTATCAAATAGCGCAAGTGCAGCGACATCGGAGATGATCTGTTCGGACATGACAGACCGTCACGAGCGGATAATACATTTTTACATCGCGGAACCTGGTGTTTCAAATGAACGCGCTTCGCTTCAGCCCCCAATTGGGGCAAGATCATTTCAGCCGCGCGCGGTTGGCGATGGTGATGAGGAAACCGACGCCGCCGAGCGCGGCTAGTACGAGGTACATCGAAAAGAATCCGAACCATTGCACCAGACTTCCACAGAGCAGGGCGCCAACGCCATTGCTGAGCGGCAGGGCGATAGAAAAGGTTGCCATGGCGCGGCCGCGCCGCTCGGGTTTCGCTTGTTCCATGGCGATGGCGAGCGTGGTTGAGCTGCTCATGGCAAGCCCCAGCATATAGAGCGCACCGGAAATTATTAAAGCGAACAGATTGGCGGCGAATGCGAGCATCACCAATGCGCAGGTTTGCAAAATGAAGCAGGTGAGGAGGGCGTGGCCCCGGCCGATCCGGTCCGAGACTTTGCCCAGCAGCGGGCGGGCGAAAATGCTGGTGGTGCCGCTGACGACGTAAAACCAGCCGATGTTGCCGATGGCCTGTTCACGCGCGTAGAGCACCAAGAAGCTTGCCAACCCCGGAAAGGTGACGTGGGAGACAAACGACAGCACCGAAGCGAGTATGATCTCGCGATCGAGGACGCTCAGGATTTCCTGCCACCACGGACCTGCAGGCAGGACGTGACGTTCCTCGGTTCGCGCTGGCGCGTGGTGTTTCAGCACAGCGGCGGCGACGGCGCCGCTGGCAGCTAGGGCAATCGCGACCACGAAGACAATCCGAAAGCCGCCGAAGGGCACGGCGATAAGCCAGAGTGCCACGGCGGGGAGGAGTATCGTACCACTTGCTTGCACACCGCTGTAGTAACCCGAAGCTTCACCGCGCCGATGCGGCGGCGCGCTCAGCGCGAGCAGCGAATAGCCGGCGGCGCTCATGGCAGCCCAGCCGATTCCGCGCAGGGCGTTGGCGAACATGGTCGCTTCAACGACGGGAATCAAACAGATCAGCACGGCCAGCGACAGCAAAGCCAATCCGCAAAACGACACGCCGGGCTCCGACCACTGATCGGCCCAACCCCCGATGAGCGGACGAAAAACGACGCTGGTGACGGCGAAGCAAGCGAGCACGAGGCCGACTTGAAACGGCGTGCCGCCGAGCGAGGTGATGTAGAGCGGAAAAGCTGGCTGCAAGAGGGCATGTTGCGCCGAGCCGAAAAACTGCGCGGTACAGAGCAAGAGAAAAGTGCGCGTCCAGAGGGTCGGAGAAGTGTCAGTCTTCATAACCAGGACATGAAAATTCTTTTCCACCACGACGCGTCGTCTTCAGAGCATGAAATTCCAAGGCGCGCCCGCCACATCGTTATTTCCTTTACTGTCATGCTGGCGAAGGCCGCATTCAGGGTAGGAGGGATGATACGGGTTCTCGCCATATGACGGAAACTTCGTCCAATTCGTCGCCGCGATCGTCCCTGTACCGGTATTTTCGAAAGAGGCACGAAGGACATAAGGAAAATTATCTTCCGAACTTGGTGCTCTTGGTGTCGTCGTGACGAACAGAATCCATTGCCGTTCATTTCAAGCTCGCGCGGTTTTTCCAGGTGATCCATAAGCCGGGAATGTTGATCAGGGCGATGAAGATAAACATCCAGGTGTAACCGGCGAGTTGGATCGCGCTGCCGGCGAGCAGCGAACCGACCCCGGCGCTGAGTGGATATGCCATGGAGTAAGTTGCGATCACCTGGCCGCGCCGCGCGGGATTGGCGTGTTCCAATGCCAGGGCTAAAGTTGCCGAGCTGCCGATGGCCGAGCCGGCCATGTAAAGCACACCCGCGACGATCATGCCGGAAAGGGTGGTGGCGTTCGCGACGACGCAAAATGCCGTCGCTTGGAGAATGAATCCGGCGCCGATGGCGGCGCCACGGCCGACTTTGTCCGAGAGTTGTCCAAGCACTGGGCGGGCGATCAAGCTAGTGGCGCCGCTGGCGACGTAGTACCAGCCGAAGTGCTCGATACCCAACTGACGCGCGTAAAGCACGAGAAAGCCGGCGACGGCGGGAAGGGAGACATGCAGGCCGAAGAGTAACCCGGAGGCAAGCAAAATATCTTTCTCGGGAATTCTGACGATCTCGCGCCACCACGGACCGGCGAAGGAATTGTGTCGTTGCCGAGCGGCGCTTGTGCCGCGGGCGCGCAGCAACAGACCGAGAGCGGCCCCGATGCCCGCAATGGTCATGGAAACCGCGAAGACAACGTGAAAACCGCCGAAGGGCGCATCGATCAGCCACAGCGCCAAGGCGGGTAGTAGAATAGTCGCACTGCCCTGCGCGCCGCTATAGTACCCCGAAGCTTCGCCGCGCCGTGCCGCCGGCGCGCATTGCGCGAGCAGAGCATAGCCGCCTGAGTTGACGCTGGCCCAGCCGACACCGCGGCAACTATTGGCGATCATTGTCGTGCCGACAAAGGGCAGGTAACAGAGCAGCACGCTGGCGCCTTGAATCAGCAGACCGGAAATCATCACGCCCGATTCGCTCCAGCGATCCGACCAGTAGCCGACGAGCGGACGAAGAATCATGCTGGTGGCGGCAAAGGATGCCATCACTAATCCAACGACAAAGGGTGTCGCTCCGAGGTGGGTCACGTAGATAGGCAGTGTCGGTTGCAGCACGAAGTGTTGCGCGTAGCCCAGGAACTGGACGATGCAGAGCAGCACGAAGGCGCGAGTCCAAAGGGTGTCGGAAGGTGCGGGCGTCATTGAGGCTGAGAACGTGCGAAACTTTGTTATACAAGCTTCGCTACGCTGTCGCTAGGCGCGCGCACGATATTTTGCAAACGCAGTCGCGGACGGCGAATCGATACTCAGGATGACGAGCGAAGTGATCGAGAGATCGCTGCCGAACTCACGATAATAGAATCAACTCACAACGACAGCGTGAGATCACCAACCGGCCGCCGGGTGTTAGCGGTCACCGATCGCGTTAAGCTCGCCTATCATTGCTAGTGGCGGCGGTCATTTGCCAGCAGCCTTGGTTTTGCTAGGTGCGGCTCTTTTCTGCGCGGCGAAATAGTTGGCGATTTCGTCGACGCCGAATTCCAATACGTATTTGGAATACGGCTCCATTTCCGTCGACTGCCGTTTACCTTCGGCAAAAGCCTGGATCGTCTGCTTGAAATAAGCCGGGTCCATGCCGGCCAAAGCCGGAACCGCTTTATTGGGCGGGTTGCCGCCGGGCCCGTGACAGGCGCTGCAGATCATCGCCTTTTGCGCGCCGGGCGAGTCGAGTGGCCCGGCGTCAGCAGAAAAAGCGCCGGCAAAAATTCCCACAACTAGTGTAGTTAGAATCAGCTGGTATGGCTTCCTCATTAGATGTGCCTCGCTTATCCCAAGATGTCGTTCCAGATGCTGGCGCGCCAGGCGAGCGCATTTTGCCCCACGGTTGCGCTTTTGCCCGGTGAGAGCTTCTGCTCGATCTGCACAACCTTGCCTTTGTCGACTTTGTACGAATTCACCACGGCGATGGCTTCCTTGTCGCTGACCCAGCTGTAGCAGGTGTTGCCCGGCGCCAAAACCGGCGACTCCTTGCCGTTGAGCAAACTGACCACCGCGGTGGCGCTGATTTTGCCCATGGCATTGGCAATGTTGCCGGACTTGGGCACCGGCAGACCGATGGTCGCATCGCCGATGACGTGAATGTTTTTTTGTTTTACCGACTCGTAGGTTACGTGATCGACTTCGCACCAGCGCTTGTCGCCGCCCACCAGATCGGCGTCGACGGCGATACTGTTGGCGCGCTGCGGCGGAATCAAGTTGACGACATCGTACTTTACCGCGTCGCCGGTCTCGGTGGTGACCTCTTTGGCGCCGACGTCGATCTTCTCGACCTTTTGTGAAGGCCGATACTCCAGGTTAGCGACGTATTCTTTAAAAATGGCTTTGAACAAGCCGGTCTTGGACACGATGTCCTTGTTAGCGTCGAGCACGATCAGCTTTGACTTGGGTTTCTTGGTTTGCAGATACCAGGCGATCATGCTGGCGCGCTCATAAGGTCCGGGCGGGCAGCGGTAAGCAACCGGCGGCACGGTCATGACCACGACGCCGCCGTCGGGCATGGATTG
>DASSGE010000717.1:0-4365 GCA_035693605.1 Binatia bacterium | reverse complement strand
AGGCGGTTACGCTTCCCGGTACGGCCATTTCTCGGCCATCGCGCGTGGGCTTCGCCGCGGCGCGCAGGTCCGCGCCGGTGACGTGATCGGCTTTGTCGGACAGACCGGCCATGCCACAGGACCTCACCTCCATTTTGAATTTCTGCAAAGCGGTAAAAAAATTAATTTTTTAAACCTGAAAATTCCCCGCATCGAAAGGCTGACCGGTGCGCTGCTCGAGCGTTTCAAGCGCGAACGCGATGCCAGTATGAACTGGCTGCATGAGCGGTACCGGCAAACAGCGCGAGCTCCCGGAGTGCTGTAATGCTTGAGCCTCCTATCAGCTCGCCGCAGCCATCGGGTGTCTGACATCAATCGTCGCCAGCGTCTTCGCGGTTGGCACCATGATGCGGGTTTCCCCGACGTCAATGTGGTTCGCTCCCCGGTAGGATGACAAAACTTGCAGTCGTGCGTTCGAACAGCTGTAGGTCTTTATTGAAATAATATTGTGCCGGCGCCTCATAGAGAATGTAATAAAGCCACGGGCCGACAATTGCACCATAAAAAAGCCCCTCGACTTTGAGATCGTCGGTCGTGTAGGTGTAATGCAGCTTAAATCCTGAATAGCCGCCAATCGTCGCAGGGACGTTCCCGACAATTTCCTGACGGGTTAAATTGGCGTTGGAACGAAGGTCGTCGCTGATCAGCTCAGCGGCCTCGAGCGGGGTCATTTCCTGAGCGAGTTTGCGCTTGGTGTTTGGCATTTCGTCGGCGATGGGAATTCTGCCGATACAGATCTGTTGTAGAAGCAGTCCATCGCGCGTTAAGCGAAGCCGGTCCCAACTGAGCTTGCGCCGCTTTTCCAGCATTGTAATGAAATTGTTCAACGGGTCGGCGGAGAGGTTGTGCTGCCGCCACCCTGGAGGCAAATCCACCGCGAAGTTGTCAGCGGCCGCGACACGGCGGCCGCTGACCGGCGCGTACGGCGGGACGATCACACAGGATGCGATAAAGAGAACGTTGACAAACAAGCAGGAAAGCCAAACGATGCATTTTCTCATGGGCGGCCCTTCGCCGATTCGATCTCGCGCAGATATTGCTCGATATAAGCTCGATCCTTGGCGGCGGGAGTAAGCGCGAGATAAATTTTAAAATGGTTTGCCGCTAACTCGGTTCGGCCACTTTTGAAGTAGAGGAGCCCAATGCCTCGATGCGCGCCGGCCAATTGCGGCTGCAAATCAATCGTCAGTTGATATTCCGTTTCCGCCCGCGCCTGATCGCCCTCGAGCCCGCGTTGGCGCAACAGCTCGGCTAAGGCGAGATGAGCCTTACTGTTATCGGGTTCCCACCTGATGCAATTTTCGATGCTCTCCTGAGCCACGGAGTAACGGCCTCGCGCGGTTTCGAGGAGAGCGTTTTCGAGCAGCGCCCCGGCAAACGCCGACGTGAACTCATGCTCGCCCTGCCGGCCCGCGCGCCCCCTGTATGCGCTATCGACAAGCCGCTGATAGCTCGCCTTTCGTTCTTCCAGCCGGGGATGGGTGGAAAAAAAGAACGGTTCTTTAATTTCCTCTTGCTCGACGTAGCGCTTAACATTGTCGATGACTTTGATCGCCTCCCCGGGATCGTAACCGGCATCGACCGCCAGTCGTAGGCCTTCTCTGTCCGCCTCTTCTTCCAATGATTGAGAATATCCCGAGACCGCCGCCAAGGCGCCAATGCTGCCGAGCATCACCACGCCTAGTCCAGGCAGTCCGGCGGGAGCGCCGATTACCGCCAATGTCGAGGCAAAGCCCGCCGCTTGTTTGACACTGCGAAAGGTCAGAAGCGTGTGACGGCGGATAATATGGACAACTTCATGGCTGACGACAGCGGCTAGTTGCGCCTCGTTTTCCATGCGCGCGAGCATTCCCGTGTGGATGTAGAGTGCGCCGTGGGGCAGCGCGAACGCATTGGGCACTGGATGCTTGAGAACCTTGATTGCAAAACTCATGTGCTTGGCGGCTGCTGGCGGCAGAAGCTTGGAGCCGACCCGGTTCAAGTAGACGATCATTGGCGCGTCGACATACACCAGACCGCTTCGCTCGAAGCGCGCCTGAAGCTCCCGCGACTCTTGCCAAATTCGGCTTTCGTCCTCCTCCTGCCGCAACCCCTCTTGGCCGATGGGTGCCAGCGAAGCGCTGGTGCAAGCGGCCAGAGCGAGTAGAGCTGCGCATAAGAAGTTCGCTGCTCTATGCGGATTATTTTTCTTTGGGTGCGCCGTCATGGCTCGTCGGGAAATCATTGAACATCTGACTAATCCATTCTTTTGTGCTCGCCGCATCTCTGAGATCCCTGCCTCCGCCTGCGCCGATAGTGTTGATCCAGAGAATATCTCCCGTTCGGCTGTCGACCAGCGCAGCCCTTACCGTAGTTCCGCCAGCCAGTTGCGGGATTATAACGACACGCGTCACAACCGCAGCGCCAATGCCCAGGATGACGCCGAGCGCCTGCAGCGCTTGGCGCCCTCCGGTCCAGATATGATCCTCGGCATCGAGCAGAAGCAACGCGTCGGCGCCGCTGGCCAAATCGCCGACGTCGCTGCCGAGAGAGTAGTCGAAGTTTCTTAACTTCTCTTCAAAAAAGTAGCCGGCAAAGTTCGGGTTTGGGTAGGTATGGAGCAGGATCATCGTCGAAACCGCGGAGTACAAAGCGCGGGTCTCCTGCAATATCGGTCTTTCCTCGGCGAGCGACTCGGCATTGACGATGGTCACCGCGGCATTCATCTTGGCGCGCAACTCGGTCTCGACGAGTGTGATGACGTTCTCCCTCGCTTGCTCGGACCATGTGGCGATTTCTTCGTGCACGCCGCCGGCATCGATTTGATAGACCTTGATCTCCAACGGCAGCAGCGCCACCGTGCGGATTTGCCGCGATCGGCCGGCAAGCCGGGCATTGGCGCGGGAAGACGCTGCGGGCAGCACACAGCCGGAGAACAGGTAGATCAGCGATACCAATAGCGCCAGGTATTTAATTCTGAACATAACCCCTCGGTTAATTTTTTGAGCAAGGTTTGTGCCCTTGACGCCTGCGGTTTTTCTTGGGTTAATTTGTTAATGATGAGAAAAATGAATGTCGAGGAGCCACCAAGGCTGAATAATACGTATTTGCAAAAATCTAATTCGCTCAGCAAGGAGACAAAAATGCTTTTCTCAACGAAACAAACTCTCGGATTCGGCGCCCTACTTTTAGTTTCTCTATTGATCTCGTCCGGTTGCGGCGTCGGGCGGGCCATGGTGATTAAGCCTCCTGAGACAAAGGTCAGAGTGAGTGCGGTTCAAGCAACCGAGGGGAACTCTCCGGTGCCGGTACCGGCGGAAGTTCGCAGCGCCTTTACGGATAAACTTGAGCAATATCTCTACGGAGAAGATGGTTTCCAACGGGGACCAGAACTCAATATTAGCTATCGCTTCATTCAGTATGAACAGGGAAATCAATTTACACGCTGGTTCTGGGGTGGCATCGGCAACGCCGGCGAAGGCTCGCTTACCATCGAAACAAAGTACTTCGACGCCGCGAAACGGGAATTGGCGACAATTAACGTCGAGGGGCGAATCGGCAGCGGGGTTTTCGGCGGCGCACTATCCCAAGCGGTAGACAAGGCGGCTGAAAAAGTAGCGGAGTACACAAAGGCTAACTTTCGCTAGCTCGATACCCCGACAGCTGCCACTGGCACGGAGTCCCTGCCGACAGCAATTCTTAAATCCCACCGTTGTGCTGGCTGAAATAGTCGAGCTAGCACCTTCGTTTTTCGTGCCGCCTGCTTGTATTTCAACGGCGAAATTTCGGATCCTCGTCGGCTTTTCGCAAAGCTGACGAGCGCGGCGGCGAACTATCGCAAACGTGAAAACTTAGCGTCGGTTTGGCTTTGGTAAATCGAGCATATTTCCTCGCGCTTCGTGTAAGGAACCTTGGCATTACCTTTGCGGCTGAAAAAAAACAGCTTGAGTCGGTAATAAAATAGAGGGGGATGCGTTTATGAACGCTTGGGAGTCGATCTTTTTACAAAGTCCAGCCAATGACGGCTGCTACGGCGAAGACGACCTGCCGCAGCAAAATTGGCAGTGGCCCAAGGGAACTTGGTTCCAAGCCCGCTTGGATCAGATTCGCGGTCACGAACCGGTGCTGAAGCGGAAGTCGCAGCGAAAGTCTACTCACGCAAGAGAAACGCAAACGATGCATTGAATGGGTCGGGGGATCGTCGGAATCCCGATATGAGGGAAGCAAGAATTTGCCGTGCTCACGTCGGCCGGTATTCGCGTTTGTTTCCAATCCGAGTGTGAAATTAGCCAGGATTTTCCTTTCGCGGCTTGGGCTATTGGTTCTAGAGCGCTTGAGATAGAAAGC
>DASSGE010000716.1:0-2555 GCA_035693605.1 Binatia bacterium | reverse complement strand
CCCAACAGTGTGCCGGTGGCGCCGCGCTCTTTGACGAATTTGATTCGGCGCGCGATCTCGTGGCCGCCGAGGGCGGTGGTGCCGACAAAAGTTGGAATCCGGCCGCGTACCGTATTGAGCAAACAGTCGACGTAGGCTTCGTAGTCGGCGTGCGACGTCGTCGCGCATTCGCCCATGGTGCCGAGCGCCATGATGCCATTGGCACCGTCTCGCACGAGCGCTTCGGCGAGCCGGGCGGTCTCGTCGAGGTCGACCGTATTGGTGGCGTCCAACCGTTCAGCGCCTTCTTTCGCGGGTGTCGGCATGATGGCCAGCGCGCCTTTTAATTCTTGAGCCGTGATCATAAACCCTCCTTGTCGATAGCGGGTGATTTGATTTGCTTGCGTCTTAACATGAGTGGTTGACGCCTGGCAATTGCCACATGGCTAAAGCGTCATGGCAATTCTCCCGGTCAAAACAATTTCTCTGGCTGTCACTTTGGCAGCATAGGGCAGAACTTCAACGCCAGCTTTAACGGCACGCCGCAACCAGCGGCCGTACTCGCTATCGATTTCGTCGGCGGGACGGAAGTTTTGGCAGTCAGATCGTTGAATGACAAAAACCATGGCGGCGCGGTGGCCTTGCCGTTTGAGGCGCATGAGTTCTTGCAAATGCCTCGTGCCGCGGTCGCTAACCGCGTCGGGAAATGCCGCGGTGCCGTTGGCGGCAAGAGTAACGTTTTTCACTTCAACGAAGCAGCTGCCGTTGTTTCCCTCTAAACAAAGATCAAGCCTCGTGTGGGCACTGACCTTGACTTCGCGGCGTATCGATCGATACCCGCTCAGTTCCGTGATCAATTCCGACTCGACCGCTTCCGCTACGAGTTTGTTCGGGTGCAGGGTATTGATGCCGACCCAGCGACCGTCGGTTTTGATCATCTCCCAGGTGTAAAGCAATTTGCGATTCAAATTTTCGCTGCGCGAAATATAGACTTTGCTGCCGGGCTCTTTGCAGCCGATCATGCTGCCGGTGTTGGTGCAGTGTGCCGTGACGATCTCGTCGTCTTCCAGGCGAACGTCGGCGAGAAAACGCTTGTAACGTTGGACCAGAGTGCCGCGAATGAGACGGGATGGGAAGCGCATGGCTTATTCATAACCGAAGAATTTAGGAAATCCCACTGAGGTGCACGAGAAAAAGTTTCTTTCGGCGTTTGTCCTGAGCATGCTGAACGAATTGAATGGCAGGCTATCGCAGCGCACTTCCTTGAACAAGTGATAGTGCTTTGTTAGGAATCGTAAATCATTTTTCGATCGGGAGTGTGCATGGCGAAGCGCGAATTCAAATACGTCGGGCACAATGTCAAGCGGGTCGACGGCATTGAAAAAGTCACCGGCGCGGCAAAATATGTCGGCGACATTACGGTTCCGGGTATGCTTTACGGCAGAATTCTGCGCAGCAATTATCCCCACGCGCGGATTCGCTCGATCGACGCATCACGAGCCGAGGCACTGCCGGGTGTCGTCGCCGTGCTCACGGCGGCAGACATCACCGATCTCCATCCGATTTACAACGGCCGTCCGGTGATTGCCATAAACAAGGTGCGTTATGTCGGCGAGCCAGTGGCCGCGGTCGCGGCGGAAGATTTAGCCACGGCCGAGGAAGCGCTCGCTTTGATTCACGTGGACTATGAAGAACTGCCGACGGTGACGAATATCGAAGCCGCGATCAAGCCGGGCGCGCCGTTAGTTCACGAAGACAAAGGCAGCAACATCGGCACCCATGAAAAAGTCAATCGCGGCAACGCGGATGAGGGTTTCGCGCAATCGGACATCGTCGCCGAAGATAACTTTACGTTCCCGATGGTCTATCACTACGCCATGGAGCCGCACTCGGCGATCGCGCATTGCGACGACAATGAGATCACGGTCTGGTCCTCGGCGCAGCATCCGTTTCAGGTGCGTGGTGATATTGCCAAGGTTTTCAAAGTCCCCACGGCGAAGGTGCGCTTGATTATCAACTACCTGGGCGGCGGTTATGGCAGCAAGTCGTACACTAAATTCGAACCGCTGGTGGTTGCGCTGGCGCGCAAAGCGAAGCGGCCGGTGCGTGTCTGTAATTCCGTCGGCGAGTCAATGGTCACGGTTCGCCGTCACGGCGCGCGGGTGCGTATCAAGACCGGCGTCAAAAACGACGGTACGATCATGGCGCGCGAGGCGGAGATTTATCTCGACACCGGCGGCTACGATGACAATGGCCCCCAGGTGACTGCGCGCTCGGCGACGCGCATACTCGGTCCGTATTGGATTCCCAATATTCGCACCAATGCCTATCAGGTTTACACCAACACTGGGTCGGCGGGATCCTATCGCGCCATCGGCGCGCCGCAGGTCATCTTTGCCGGCGAGTCGCAGATCGAAATCCTTGCAGCCAGGTTGGGCATGGACCCGGCGGAGTTGCGCGCAAAGAATTTGCTCAAGAAAGGCCAAGAACTGCGCCCCGGCCTGAAGGGCATCGACGCCAACCTCTCAGCGAGTCTCAGAACTTTGATCGGTGCCAGCCAATGGAAACAAGCGCGG
>DASSGE010000715.1:0-5610 GCA_035693605.1 Binatia bacterium | reverse complement strand
TAACCGGGTGTCGGCGCCTGGTAAGACGTGTCTTGATACTGCATTGAGCCGTTGTCGGTAGCGAGCGCTGGCGTTCTGGACGATTTGTATTTCCGGTAAAGAAAATACGCCAAGCCGCCGAACAGAAGAATTTCCAACATTCCGAATCCGCTGCCGCCCATTCCGCCACCCATACCGCCGAAGCCGCTGGCGCCAGCCAAGCCCGAGAACAGCATCGAGCCCAAAAAGCCGCCAAGCACCGCCGTACCCAGACCGCGCATCAAACCGCCCGACTGCGGCATCATCGGCGACGATTGGCGCGCCTGTTGTTGCTGCACGGCATCTTGTTTTTGTGGCGATGCCGGAGTCGTCGAGCGATTCGGCGACTGGTAGCTGCGCGAACCACGGAATCCGCCGGAACGACCGCCGCCGGCGCGCGCATCCGCCAAAGTTTCAAGTGCAATTTGGCTCAGCGCGAAGACCGCAAAAAGCCCCACTGCCATGACAAAAAATTTACCATTGGTTTTCGACATAGATACTCTTCCTCCTACGGAATTCACTCTCAGTGCTCGAAGTCTAACCATGCCAAGAAATCGAGTCAATGCACTATTTTTAATAATTCCCGCGCAAAAAAACGCTTCGATGGGCGATCTAGACGCCGATTTCGTCATTGCCTTTGTCAACGCTTTATGGCACTTGGGCACAACCATGGCCGGTCCCAAGTGGTACCAAGAACTCACGACCTACCAGTGGCGCGTGCTATTGTGCGCCTGCCTGGGCTGGGCACTCGATATCATGGATGGTTACCTCTACGCCATCATCCTGTTTCCGGCCATGAGCGATTTGCTCGGCACAACCGAGGCGGCGGTTATCGGTTGGTACGGTGGCATTGTCCTCAGCATCTTTATGATCGGCTGGGCCTTGGGCGGGCTGATCTTCGGCCCCATCGCCGACCAGTACGGCCGCGCCAAAACCATGGCGATCACAATCCTGGTCTACGCCACATTCACCGGGCTCTGCGGGATCGCCGGCAGTTGGTGGGAGCTGGCGATCTATCGATTCCTCACCGGGTTGGGCATCGGCGGCGAATGGGCCGCCGGCGCAGCATTAATCGCCGAGAGTTTTCCCGAAAAGTCGCGCGCCAAGGCCGCCGGCATTATGCAGGCGTCCGGCGGCATCGGTTTCTTTCTCGCCACCGCTTTGTATCTTGTGATTGGCCCCTATGGCTGGCGTTGGGTATTCGCTCTGGGCGTCATGCCCGCGATTGTCGCCTTCTACGTGCGCTATTCGTTGGAAGAACCATCACGCTGGACCAAAGCCAAGCAGTTGGGCAATCCGTTTCCCGCTCTGTTGGCGCCCGCTGTACGGCGCGACGTGCTAGTCGGCAGTGGCTTGGCAGTAGTCGCCACCTTCGGCTATCAAGGCGCGGTCCAATGGGTGCCCAGTTGGATCGCCGCCATGCTCCACGCCCAGGGCAACCGCGCCGTGATTCCGCAGGTCAGTTTGATCACGACGACGCTGACCACGGGCGGCATCATAGGTTGCCTGTGCATGCCGTTCATCGCCGAGCGCTGGGGCAGAAAAGGCGCGTTGTTTATCTACTTCCTCGGCGCATTGCTCAGCGTTCCGACAACCTTCTTGTTCACCAAGGAGTTCACCCACGCCGTGCTCGCTTCGCCGGTAATGGGATTCTTCACGGCCGGCGTGACCACGGCATTCGCAATCTATTTTCCTGAACTGTTTCCAACCAAAATTCGCGCCACGGCGCAGGGCTTTTGCTTTAACTTCGCCCGGTTTTTCTCCGCCGGCGGCCCACTGCTCGCAGGAGTATTGACAGCCAAGCATGGCTCCTTCGCACCCGCCATCGCCACCATCGGTCTGGTTTACATGTTGGGCTTAATAGTTTTGATCTTCGCCCGTGAAACTCGCGGCCAGCCGTTGCCGGACTGAATCGACATCATTCAGCGAATGACTCGACGCTGCGGCCGCCAGCTTAAACCGCGGAAGCCGCCCGATGGCGCCGGCTCGTCAGCAGCAGGGAAATTGCCGCAACGGCGCAAACCACGCTACAGGCGGCGAAAGTCCAATCGATGCCGATGGCCGCCGCGGCAGAACCGATCAGCAGACCGCCCAAGGACCACAGTCCGCGATCCATGAAAAATAGACTGAGAACACGCCCGAGCAACTCCTGCGGCGTGCCGATCTGAATCGCGGCGTTGGTCAATGAACGCTCGGCGATTTGACAGAACCCAACCATAGCGAGAAATACGAATGAAAAAGCGTAAACATGGGAAAACGAAAACAACGTCAAGAACAGTGCGAAGCCGAGGACGCAAAAGCAAATTGATCGGGTGCCGACGCGAAATTTATCAACCGAAGCGAGTATTAATGCGGCGACCGTGGCACCCACTCCGGGCGCCGCCATTAATAAACCGAAGCCGGTCGCGCCGACACGCAGCACATTGGTCGCAAAGATCGGCACGAAACGATTGTACGGCGCGCCGAACAAAGCCATGACGTATGAAATACCGACAATCCCTAGTATTCTGCGATTGTTGCCCAGGTAGAAAAACCCTTCTTTGATGTCCTCCCACAGTCCTTGGGTTTTGCGCCGCGCCTCCCACGGCGGCAAGTCCATGATGTAGAGATTGAGCAGCAGGAACACGAAGCTGATAGCATTGATGAGAAAGCAACCAGCAATGCCGAACCACGCTATAATAACTCCACCAGCTGAGGGCCCGAGGATTTTCGAGAAATTGAAAACCGACGATTGCAAACCGATGGCATTGAGCAATTCCTCTTTGGGCACCAGGCTATTGACCAGCGACTGCCGCGCAGTCTGGTTGATCGTGTTCACAACTCCCAGAAAAAACGCCAATGTCGCGATATGCCAGAGCTCGACGATTTCGAATTCGACAATCAGCCAATAGATGATCGCCTGGATCATCGCCAGCGTCTGGGTGATCATCAACACCCGGCGCCGGTCGAAACGGTCGGCGATGGCGCCACCCACCGCGCCGACCAATAACCGCGGCAAAGTATCGAAAAACGCCACCACGCCGATGGCCACCGGCGAGCGCGACACATGCCACACCAACCAGCTTTGCGCGATATTCTGCATGAAGTCGCCCGAGCTGGATACCATCGCGCCGATCATGAGCAGACGAAAGTTTCGATGGCGCAGCGAACGAAGTGTTCTCAAAGATGACAGCTTGGGCATGACGATGGACAAACCTCGGAAGCGACAAATTCATTGTTATGCGAATTGTTTCAACAACGCAAAACATCCGGCGCTCTCGGTTGATTCATATCGGCGCCGATCGTAGAGTTGAACGAGTGAACAAAGGAGGCAAAGCCGATGTTCTCCATGCCCATCGTCAACTTACTCGCCGAAGGCCACAATCTGGCTGCATCCGGCAAGCGCGTCAGCGTCCTGTGGCAACACGACGACACTCTCGCTTTCGTTGCCCGCGGCCGCGAATACCGCAGCGAGTTTCACATCAATCCGAGCGATGAAACCATGTATATGATCAAAGGCGAAATGCGCCTGCATTACCGCACGCCGCAACGCAAAGAAGCAGTCGCGATAATCGGCGAAGGCGCAATGATCTATACTCCGGCCGGAACGCCGCACTCGCCGCGATTTCCACCGGACGCCTTCGCGTTGATCGCGGAAAGAAAGCGCCGCAGCGGCGAGGTCGACAAGTTCCACTGGTATTGCCAGAACTGCGACACGCTGCTGCACGAAGAACAGTTTATCGTAAACGACTACGGTGAAGACCCCGTGTCGAAAGCCTACCGGCGATTTTTTGAAACTGTGGAGTTCAGAACCTGCAAGCAGTGTGGCGCAGTTATGCCGGCACCCGAAGCGCTGTAATTACGCAGCAAGCGATATGGTAAGAAACACATGCTACTCGCGACGATGCTGACGAACGTGTCACTGTTAGTCCTGTCAAGGCTCTATTCGGTCTGGGGAAATGGTATACCACGGATTATCATAGAACGGGTTATTAGGGACTAAACCTACTAAACGCCGGGCTTTGGTCGACTGGCATATCTTGTGCTCTTGACCCTTTACATGGGAAACACGGCGAACAAAGTATTGATCGTTGATAGTAACGACACCTTTCGCGGATCACTCATGACATTCATCAAGGGGCTGGGTCACCAAGTCTTCGAAGCGACTACTGGTCCAGAGGCGATCGAAAAAGCCTCAAGTATCCGTCCCAACTTGATCATGATGGACGTCCGCTTGCCGGGAATGAACGGCGACGAGGTCACTGCGAAATTGAAGGCGAATTCCGCCACACGAAACATACCCGTGGTGATTAACACCGGCTGGACCACGTCCTGCAACGTCGAAGACCGAATTCACCGCGCCCTCAATGCCGGGGCAGCGGAAATTATGTACAAGCCGATCCAAATGCCGGAGCTCCGCGGCGTCCTACGCAACTATTTATTAGCCTGCTAGACCACCAGGTGCCACGCGCATAGAACCGACAATTTCCCTGTCCCACATTCCGCGCATTCACTTCGAAAACTTAAAATTTTAGTGTTGAGCCTCGAACGGACTCACGAACTAGAATCTCGAACGTCTTACCGCTGCATCTCCACGATGAAATCTCTCAGTCCCGCTTCTATGTCGAACTTCGGCTCATAGGCCAGGTCAGCGCGCGCCCGGGAAATATCGAGTGCCGGCCGCGGCCGTGAAGACTGCTCGCGCGTGAAGCGCACGTCGCCGAGTATTTTCTGCAGGCCGCGTTGGATGTCGGCGATCGTCGCCTCGACGCCCGTGCCGAGGTTGTACGCTTGCTGCGGCAGGCTCGCCGCGCTTGTGAGCAGGCGCAGTCCCTGTGCAATATCTTTGACATAAACAAAATCGTTGGCATCGGCGATCCCCGGTCCCATCGGCGCCGGTTTGCCGGCGAGCGCGGCTCGCAGCATCGCGTACATGTCCATGCCGACGTTGCCGCCGCCGGTGTAGGGGCCGAAGCCGTAGACCGACGCGAAGCGTGGTAAAGCAAGCTCGAACTTATACGTCGCAGCGTATGCCGTCAGCACTTCCTCGCACGCCGCCTTGCCGCCCTGATAAACCCGCGCGCCGCCATCGCGGCGGGCCTCTTCGTGAATCGGCACCGGCGGATTGCGAAGATCGTAAACGCCCTGGCTGCTCGCATGAATCAACCGGCGCACGCCGGTGAGCCGCACTGCCTCGGCAACGTTCAATGTCCCGATCAAGTTCACCTGAAAGCCAAAGTACGGCGTCCGGTTGCCTTGCAGCCCCGCGGTGTGAATCACCACTTCGGCGCGCGTCCGCTGCATCGCCTCGATCAGCGCCGGCAGCTCGCGAATATCGCCGCGAATGATCGCCAACTCACGGCCAAGAACTTTTTCGAGATAATCCAAGTTCGGCTGCAAGTCAAAAAACGTCACCTCATCGCCGCGCTCCGTCAGCTCCTTCGCCGTGTAACAACCGATCAATCCACAACCGGTAATTAATATTCGCATGACAGTGTCCTTATCAAAATCCCGGAAGGGCGACGCCGGTCGCGCCTACGCTCCGTGCGCCCCACCTCTTTCCTCCCCCGCGTCGCGGGGGAGGATGAAGGAGGGGGATTGAACCTTTGAACG
>DASSGE010000714.1:0-2657 GCA_035693605.1 Binatia bacterium | reverse complement strand
GCGCTGGTTATTCCGCACCTGCACGGCTAAAACATGGATCTGAAGAACGTCGCGAGCCTCACTTATTTTTATCCGGAGATCATTCTCTCCGCGACGATCTTGCTGCTCATCGTCGTCGATTTGATCGCGCATAGCCGGCGTTGGCCAGCGGCATTGGCATTGATCGGCTGCCTGGGCTCGTTGATCGTAACTTTCGATCTTTATAGCGCTCAGCCGGGCATGCTGTTTCATCGCATGATCGTGCTCGACAACTTCAGCATCTTTTTCAAAGTGCTTTCCCTGGCGGCGACGATTCTATGTATTCTCATGTCCATTGGCAGCATGGAAATCGAGCGGGTTCATGAAGCCGAGTATTACGCTCTACTTCTAACTTGCGCGCTTGGCATGTTTTTTATGGCTTCGTCGAGCAATCTCTTGATGGCTTATCTGTCCCTTGAAATGGTCAGTCTAGGTTCCTATGTCCTGACCGGCTTTTTGCCCCATAGCCGGCGTTCCAGCGAGGCGGCGCTGAAGTATCTAATTTATGGGGGGGTCGCTTCCGGCACGATGATCTACGGCATGAGTTGGATCTTCGGTATGACCGGTAGTTTGGATTATTCGGCTATACAGCTGGCCTTAAGCCAACCAGGAATCAGCAAAGCGGCAGTGTTTATTGCGTTTATTTTTATCTTAGCAGGCTTCGGATACAAAATCGTTTTCTTCCCGTTCCACATGTGGTCGCCGGATGTCTATCAGGGCGCTCCCACGCCATTTACTGCGTTCCTTTCAGTGGCATCCAACGCAGCAGGCCTGGCGATTATGATCCGCTTCTTTTTTCCCGGCATGTCTAAAGTTATGGCATCCGGCGATTGGGCATTTACTGCCGGGGTGGAATGGCCGCAGGTCTTGCTCGCACTAAGCATGCTGACCATGACTGTCGGCAATCTCTGTGCTCTTAATCAGCGCAACGTCAAGCGCATGCTCGCCTACTCGGGTATCGCCCATGCCGGTTATATGATGATGGGCCTGGCGATTTTAAATAATGAGGGCCTGGCGGCGATCCTATTCTACGCCGTGGTTTATATGATCATGAATGTGGGCGCCTTCCTGGTTGTCGGGATGATTTCCAATGTCACCGGCGATGAAGACATCGAAGACTATCGCGGTCTTGCCTGGCGCGGCGCCATTGTGCCGGCGGTTTGCCTGGCAATTTTTCTTTTCTCGCTGACCGGATTGCCGCCGTTCGCCGGCTTCATCGGCAAGTTTTTCTTGTTTTCAGCAGTGATAAAACAAGGCGGCGCCTTCGCCGTGCTCGCCGTCGTCGCCGCGCTCAATAGCGCCGTATCGCTCTATTATTACGCTAAAATCGTCAAGACCATGTTCCTCGACTCGCCGACGCCCGAGGATAAGCAAATCTGTTTAGCCGCGAACAACTTCACCTTGTTGTTGCCGCTGACGTTTCTGACCGTCCTGTTCGGTTTGTACTTCGCGCCGTTGGTGCAGTACACCAATTACTCGCTGCGCTTCTTCATCAAATAGTCATCGCCTAGACCTCCCTGAGTTTGTGTTGGGCGTGGTGGCACGCGTCTCTTTCTGACAAAGTTGCGGCCGTTGGAAACGCGCCGAATCGTCCCGAGAGCGACCACCAATGTTGCGGCAATGACATCATCAATTGATCGCTGCGCCTTATTTAAGCGCACCTTGACAACTCTTCCAGGTCCAAATAACTAGAAGCGAAGCATTATTGCTCGCGTGACCGGTTCACTTTCACACGGACGGGAGGATTCATGTTAGACACGGCTAAACGCAAAGCGATGCTGCGGCAAATGGTTTTGCTGCGGGCGTTCGAGGAGAAACTCGAGGAGCTGTATCAGCGCAAGGCGATGTTCGGCAGCACGCATTCTTACCGCGGCCAGGAAGCGATCGCCGTTGGTGTCTGTTCGGCTTTGCAGTCGAGCGATTTGATCGCCAGCTATCATCGCGGTACCGGCCATCTGATCGCCAAGGGCGCGGACCTTTACACGCTTTTGTGCGAATGCATGGGGCGCGAGGAGGGTTACTCTAAAGGGCGCGGCGGCAAGATGCACATGGGCGATATGGCCTTCGGCTTTATTGGCAACACCGGAACCGTCGGTGGCACCGTGCCGACCGCCACAGGCGCGGCATTATCGGCTAAAATCCGCGGCTCGCAAGAAGTTGTCGCCAGCTTTTTTGGCGATGGCGCGGCTAATCAAGGCGTTGTCCACGAAGCGATGAACCTCGCCGGGGTCTGGAAGCTGCCGGTGATTTATGTCTGCGAGAACAATCAATATGCCATGACTGTCAGTTTGGAGAAAAGTGTGGCGGTGAAACAGCTCTCGGTGCGCGGCGCCGCCTACGGCTTCGAGGGCAAGACTGTCGACGGCAACGATGTCGAAGTCGTTTATGAAGCCACGGCGCAAGCTGCGACAAAAGCACGCAGCGGCGGCGGTGCGACGTTTCTCGAATGCGTGACTTATCGCTGGGACGGTCATTTTGGCGGTGATCCAGGAACGGCTTATCGCACCAAGGAAGAAATCGAATCGTGGAAACAAAAGTGTCCGATCAAACGGCTGAAAGAAAAGTTAATAGCCGAAGGCCACTTGACGGAACTAGAGTTTCAGAAAATGTCCGATGACGTGTATGGCGATCTGGGGGCC
>DASSGE010000713.1:0-3027 GCA_035693605.1 Binatia bacterium | reverse complement strand
CGACGGCTTTGATCTCGTCATCCAAAGTTCGCAGCTCGCGCGATTAGCCCAACGGTTGATTGAATTGGGAGCAGCATGGGTCGGTGCGCAGGCGCAGAAGATCTTGCGCGTCGAGGCCGGCATGCCTCGATATGGCAGCGATTTTTCCGATGATAATCTACTTCTTGAAGTCGCCCTGGATGACGCCGTGAGCTTCAGTAAAGGCTGCTATCTCGGTCAGGAAGTCATTGAGCGTATCCGTTCGCGCGGCCACATCAATCGAAGGCTCTGTGGATTGCTGCTCGACGGCAATACGCCGGTAAGTCCCGGCGACAAGCTCCGCGCCGGTGATAAAGATGTCGGTCAAATCACTAGCTCGGTGGTTTCGATTGCACTTCAAAGACCGATCGCCTTGGCTTACGTCAACAAAGATTTTTGGACCACGGGTACGACCCTGTCCGTGCATCACCGCGGCAGCGAAATCGGCGCGACGGTGACAGCCAAGCCGATTGTCGCGGGCCGGCATCGGGCCACTTGAAACCATGCTTCAACTCCGTATATTAGGCGGAAATTTGTTCCAGATTAGAAAGGAACTCGGGTAATGGCCAATTTCGTAAAAGTCTGCAAAACCGACGATGTCAAAGGCGGTTGCGGCAAAAGTTTGGAGATCAACGGCAAGGCCGTTGGGGTATTCAATATTGACGGCAAATTCTATGCGATCAACGATGTTTGCGGCCATCGGGGCGGTCCTTTAGCCGAAGGCGAGATAGACGGTACGACGGTAATCTGTCCCTGGCATGGCTGGCGTTATAACGTGACCACCGGCGAAAATGAGCTCCTCCCTGCCCTGCCAACGGAGAAGTACGAAGTTCAAATTGAAGGCGACGACGTGTTGGTCGATCTGGGCTAACTCGATCGTCAACCAGCAAAAAGGCCCGCAGCTTGACGAAAGCTCGCGGGCCTTTTTTATTGTTTGGTGCAGGCTATGTCAAAAAAATTTCGCTGCCCTATGGAGAGGCTTTCGTTTTCTGCGCAATTATTTTAAATAACTCCGAATGTAGTCATCGAGCGCATGCCTGGTGCTGTCAAAAGCCAATTCATGCCAAGGCACTGCCGTCGGCGCGAACACTGCGGCTTCCGTCGATTCGTCCGCCGCGGTCAACGTCCCACTCACCACCTCAGCTGTATAAACCACGACCACGTTAGGCGACCGCGGATAAGAATAGACATTGAGCAGTGGCCCGAGTTTCACGTCAAGCAAGCACTCTTCCTTAGTCTCGCGGATTGCAGCTTCGGCAACGCTCTCGCCGCGATCCACGTAGCCGCCGGGGAAAACCCATTTGCCCAACTCCGGCTCCACGCCGCGTTTGAGCAAAACGATGCCGCCATCCAACGTAAAAACCGTTCCGGCAACCACCTTAGGGTCTTGATAGAAGATGAAGGAACAGGCCTGGCAAACCAACCGGCGAGGTTCGTGAGATTTAATAATCTTCTTATCTAGGCCGCCGCCGCACTTTGGGCAAAAGCGATACTCGATATGGCCATGCGCATGACCGGCGTGGTGAGCTTCATGATGAGCTGATGCCATGGATGCTTTTCTAGCGCAGATCGCGTTGAAACAAAAGACGAAACCTGTAAGTTAGGATCATGTTGCGCGCGGTCATTTTTGATTTCAATGGCATCATAGTCGACGATGAGCCGATCCATTTTCAATTATTCCAAAAGGTTTTTGCCGAGGAAGGGATCGATCTCACGAAGGATGCCTACTATGAACGCTATCTCGGCTTCGACGATCGCGGCGCGTTCAGTTTCGGCTATCGCGAACACAACCGGTCGTTGAGCCATGAAAAGCTCACGGAATTGATCGACCGCAAAGCCTTTTATTATCAGGCAGCGATTCGCAACCAAGTCGCGATCTTTCCCGGTGTGAAAGAACTCGTCTCGAGTCTGGCCGATAACCTCCCGCTGGCGGTTGCATCCGGTGCCCTGCGCCACGAAATCGAAACCATCCTTACGACTGCCGGCTTGATCCAATACTTCAAGGTTATTGTGAGCGCTGAAGATGTCGACCGCGGCAAACCCGAGCCAGACATCTTTCTCAAAGCTTTGGCGAGGTTAAATGGGCAAATTGCCAACGCCATTCAAGCCGGTGACTGCGTCGTCATCGAAGACTCGAAGGAAGGTATCAAGGGCGCCCGCCGTGCCGGCATGAAATGTTTGGCAGTCACCAACTCACATCCGGCCGAGTTGCTGGGCGAAGCTCACACGATTGTAAATAGCCTCGAAGAAGTGGGTCTGTCCCGTCTAACTCAACTCTGTGAATAGCCAAAACCGAAAGGCGTTTAGTTTGTCGACGGCAGGTGATTCTTTCTCCCTCATTCAGGCGGAGGTCACGATCCAGGCTCAGCTTCGATGGGTCAAGGACGAACATAAATACCAATCTTAACGGCTAACGGATTTTCTCCGTTGCTGCCCCGCGGCTCATGTGTCCGTGGTTTTGCCGCTAAACTTGCGAATCCGTATGCTAATTTATAACCGGTAGAACTCCTTGGAGTTGCTTTCGAGAATCTTTTGCGCCTGGGTTTTGTTGATCCGGCCTTCATCGACCCAGCCGCGCACCTCGTCTAAGGCGCTCAGGTTGGCGGATATATCGGTGTGACTGTAGTCGGTGCCGATCATCAAGTTGTCTTCGGTGCCGAACTTTAGAATCGCTTCAATGTCGTCGATGGGATCGATGGTAACGAACAACCGGTTGGCGCGGAACATCTCCGGTTCCAATTCGTAAAGGTTGGGCAAGCGCGTCCCCTGACCGCGCAGCGACTGGCGTTTCACGGCACCTAACTGGGAAATCGTATAGGGAATCCAAGAGGCTCCCGATTCGATAAAACCGAATCGTAGTTTTGGAAATTTTTTGGCGACCCCGGAGCTGACCACGGCATAACAGGAGTACATGATTGGAAAGCCGCGGTCCCATTCATGGCCCGGCAGAGGATGGCCGGTGTGAATGCACAGCGGCAGGTCTAGGGCGCTAGCCTCCTCGTAGACCGG
>DASSGE010000712.1:0-3206 GCA_035693605.1 Binatia bacterium | reverse complement strand
CAGCGCAAACGAAGTTTCATCCTGCTCCTCTTTGACCGGAGGCTATCTTGTCATGGACAAGTGATTGGCGCCTGATCCGCGACACGACAAATCGTCACTTTCGATCCTCCGGCTTGACGTACTTCACCGATGCGCCGCCTTTTTGCGAATGCAGGTAGCCTTCCACATCGCTGAGCGGGTTGGTGTAGTAGCGCAGTCGGTGTTGGACCAAATCGTCGGCGCGCAGCGCCATATCGAAGGGCAAATCTTTTTGCATGTAGGCGGCGATCTTGGCGTTCTCGAGGGTCGCGCCGTTACGGCTCGCAAGTTCGCTTGCGAGCGTTTCGACGTAACTGTCCAAATCCTTTTCCGGCACGACATCGGAGACCAGGCCGACGCGTTCCGCTTCTATACCGGTCAGGTTTCTCCCCGTCAGCGAAATGAAGAAGGCTTTCTTGAACGGAATGCCGGCGTGAAATAACGACGGCGTCGCGGTGGCGCCATAGCTGCCGCGGATGACTTCGGGCATGCCGAATTTCGCCGTGTCGGCGCTGATGACCAGATCATGGCCGTTGATCATCGCCAGGCCGCCGCCCAGGCACCAGCCGCGCACTTTGGCGACCGTGACTTGCGGCAGTTTGCGCATGATGTCGACGATCTCGGCGACGCCGCCGAAGCCGCGGGTGCGCCGACGGTTGTCCTGGCCACGCATATCGTAGAGATCGCGGCCTGAAGAATAAGAGTCGCCGGCGCCGGTGGTGACGATGCAGCGAATCTTGTCGTTGTTGGCGAGCTCGCGCAGCGTGGTCGAAATTTCGCCGAGCAGGGCGATGCTCAGGGCGTTCTTCTTTTCCGGGCGGTTCAAGGTCAGCCAGGCGATGCCGACTTTTTCATCGATATTGGCAGTTATGTGTTTCAAATCAGACATTATAAATTCTCCGTTGGTTTGGATTTGTTCAAGCCGTTCAAAAATTTCAAGCCGTGGGTCGATAACTAGGCTGTCGTTTCGAGGCCATGCCGAGAAATCTTTCGCTCAGATCTCTCACTGCGTTCGAGATGACACCATTGGCAATGATGATTCTCTGCTAAGCAAACCGGTAAAAGCACTTGGCGTTGCCGGCGAGGATTTTTTGTTTGGTCTCGTCCGAGATGTCTTTGCGCTTGACCACTTGGCTGACGCTGTGCGGCCATTCCATGTCCCAGTGCGGATAGTCCGACGCGTACATCATGCACTCGTCGCCGAACTGCTCGATGACGAGCGGCAGGGCAGATTCTTCGCCCTCGCAGGTGAAGTAGCAACGATGGTCCTTGATGTACTCGCTGGGCAGCATCTTCAACGGTTCCATTTCGGATTTTCTAATCAAATATTTCTCGTCGAAACGCTCCATCCAGTAGGGTAGGAAGCCGACGCCGGCTTCGAGAAAGCCGACTTTAAGTTTCGGGAATCGGTCGAGCACGCCGTTGGAGATGATCGACACCACCGAGAGCATTTGCTCGAACGGATGGGAGGTCATATGCACGCCGATGTATTTATGAAACCGGGTATTGCCGACGGCTACCTGTGCGGTAGCGTGAAAGCCGATGGGGACGCCGAGTTCCTGCGCCGCGGCGTAGATCGGATCGAATTGCGGCTGGCCCAGGTCGAGGCCCTGTTGGACGTAAGTCGGCATCATGACGCCGACGGCACCTTTTTCGCTGACGGCGCGGCGCACTTCTTTCGCCGCTTCAGCGACGACCTGTGGTGCGACCACGGCGGCATATTTGACCCGACTGCCGCTCTGTTTGCAAAAATCGTAAGCCCAGTCGTTGTAGGCCTTAGCCAGTTCCACGGCGAGGTCGAGTTCGCGCACCAGACCGATCGACAAAGCGTTGCTGGGATAGGCAACCGCGTCGCCGATATTTTCGACGTCGAGGTCTTTGCAGTATTCGGCTGGATTAGCCGGTTTCCTGCCCGTGGTGTCGTTCAAAAAGATGTCCCAACCGAAGGAGGGGAAATAAGGACCGCTGCGGGCGCGAAACTTTTCCGGCAAATATTGTTTATAAGCTGCGCCGTCCAGGTGATGGGCGTCGGCGTCGATAATGGTAAACTCCACGGTCAAAACCTCCAAATCCTAAATAGCAAGTGTGAACTTTGAACTCTTGAAGCCTTGAACGATACGAGCTGTTCAAGGTTCAAAAGTTCAAAGTTCGATCGTTGTTTTCACGTAAAAAAACTAATCTTGCAGGCCGTAACGTTGGGCTACGGCACGGAACAGCGACCCGACGCACACGGTGCCGATGGTGATGACGATACTGAAGGCAGCAAGCTCGCCGACATGGCCGTTGTCCCAAAGCTCCCAAATCGTCACGGCGACAACTTGCGAACCGGGCGAATAAAGCAGCAGCGCGATCGACAGCTCCTTGAAGGTAATCAAGAAGATATAGATCCATCCAGCCAGCAAGGCCGGCATGATCAGCGGGATGACAACGTGGCGGACCATTTGGAACCAGGTCGCGCCACTGGTCATGGCGCCTTCCTCGAGCTCTTTGTGCAAACTCAACAGCGCCGAGTGGCTAAAGCGAATACCGTAAGGCAGGTAACGGGCGATGAACGCGAGTACCAGGATCCAAATCGTCCCGTACACGGGCACCGGCAGGTAGAGGTACATTTTCAAGATCGCGATGCCCATGACAATGCCGGGAAACACCAGCGGCAGCATCGCCATATGATCGAGAATCCAGCGGGCTTTAATCGACGCCCGGACGATGATCCAGGCGGCTAGGAAGGTAATAATCACGGCGATGGTCGCCGAAGAGATGCTCACGGTGAGGCTGTTCATCACCGAACGGATGACGCCGCTGTCGTTGAACGCGGTGACGTAGTTATTAACCGTAAGCAGTTCCAGCGCCTTGCGCGACGGCACTTGGGCGAACGGCAAGAAGGAGGACCAGGTCATCGCGATGATCGGGAAGAATTGCAGCAGCGGCAGCACCAACATCAACAGGCCGCCCAGCCAGCGCCATTTACCCAGCGCGACCCGGGTAGGCCGGAAGTTTTTGCCACTGATGGTGGTGAATTTGTAGGTCTTGCTGGTGATGCGGTAATAGGGAATCAAGCCCAAGGCGACCAGGCCGATGAGAATGATCGAGTAGGCGCTGGCTTCGCCGTATTTAGGAATTAGGCCGCCTTTGATTTGCAGATAGATTTTCGTCGTCAGCACTTCGACGCCGGCAGGAATGCCGATCAG
>DASSGE010000711.1:0-2297 GCA_035693605.1 Binatia bacterium | reverse complement strand
CTTTCGCGGACTCTTTGTAGAAAATCATCAGATCGCGGCCGCGAAGCAAGCGACGCAAGCCATCGGCGATCGAGACGTCGACAAATTGCGCCGAAATTTTTTCTTGGCCGTCGCCGTGGAGAAATACTCGCGCCCCGGTCGTTTCAGCGACCAATTGCAGGACCTCGCTGATTGGCAGCCGCGCCACATCCACATGAAACCCCATTGATCGAATTTCGATCCGCGGCTTGCTCGACGTCGATTCGCGCCGGGCGACCGCCGGGGATGTCCATGCGGTCATAAGCATCGCCGCGGCGACCACCGCCAACCTTAGATTTGTTGTCATCGTTAATTGTTAGTTTCGAATCTGGACCGCACGCGTAAACAGTATTAACGAATCCTGCAGGCCACGTTGGTCGCAGACAGAGACTCAGGTCCAGTCACGGAAACATTGACGGTGCCGCCTTGAATAAAAGTCGCCGAGATCGCCGTCGCGCCGGCGCGAATATCGGCGCGGTTGCTATCGAAATCAGTTTCAAATTCGTCTCCAACCGTCGCTGCGCTCGCTTGGACCGTATTCCCTCCCGACGTAACCATCACGTTGTAGTTTCCACCTCGTACGTTATTACCATCAACACTGATTTTCGAACGCTTGTTACCACGGCGCTCGCAGCGAACTCGTAGATCGCCGGCAATCGCACTCGCAGCAAGGCCTTCCGCACTGAGTAGCGCTAAGCCAACGATCATTACAACCAATTTTTTCTTCATCATAGCTATTTTTTCTCCTGGTGAATTTCATTATTTGTCCAGACAATCACCAATAGTGCACTCGCCGTGCCAACCCTTCTTGCCCTGTCGATCCAAAAACTCGCACCACTCGATCCTTTTTAATCTAGCTAGTTATGGATCAATTGGTCTAAGCACCCCACCGAGAAAATAACTTTATCTGCATATCAACCGGAAAATTTGCCCTCGCACCGGTTGATATCAACCAGTTAATACGACGCACGAGGTCGAGGTACGATGATCAAAAAAAGCTCACGGACGGCGTCAATTGACCGTCGACGTGAGCTTTGTCAGAAAAATACTAGCAGTGTTATCTTAGATGCGCTCAGGGCAATCGTCCGCCCTCGGCCAAGCGCATCACCGCATCAACCACCTGGTCGACATCGGGAATCATCGCATCGACCAGCGGCGGGCTGTGCGGCGGCGGGATCGGCTGCGCGGCAATGCGCACGACCGGGCCTTTTAGATCGGAAAATAAATTTTCTTGGATCAATGCTGCGAGCTCCGCGGTGAGACCGCCAATCATCGGCCCTTCGTCGAGGACGATGGCGCGTTTGGTTTTTGCCACCGAAGTGAGAATGGTTTCTTTGTCCAGGGGGGCGAGGGAACGGAGATCGACGATCTCGATATCGATGCCTTTGGTTTTGAGCTGCTCGGCGGCGGCATCCGCTTTTAAAACCATACCACCACAGGTGACGATGGTCAGATCTTTTCCAGAGCGGCGCACCACCGCCTTGCCTATCGGTACCATGTAATCGCCTAGTGGCACCGGACCACGCACGCCATATATATGATGGCTCTCGAAGAACAGTACCGGGTTGGGATCGCGAATCGCCGATAGCAGCATGCCCTTGGCGTCGGCCGGCGTCGTCGGCATGGCGATCTTCAGTCCGGGGAAATGTATGAATGCGCCATGATTACAGCTCGAGTGACTCGGCCCGCCGCCGGCGCGGGTGGCGAACTTGGTGCGTATCACCATCGGCACATTCACTCGCCCACCGGTCATGAAATGATAACGCGCTGCGTGCGACGCCAACTGATCCATGGCCAGCGGCAGCAAATCGGCAAACTGAATTTCCACCACTGGGCGCATGCCGTTGATCGCCGCACCGACCGCCAGGCCAACCAGCGCCGCTTCGGAGATCGGCGTGTCGAGCACACGCTTATCGCCGAACTCTTGGATCAAGCCGCGCGTCACACCGTAAGCGCCGCCGAACAACGCCACATCCTCGCCCATGACAAACACGCGCGGGTCGCGTGCCATCTCGGAACGAAGCGCTTCGCGCAGCGCTTCCTGCATGCGCAGCTCCTTGGTTTCCAGCGGAGTCGCGGCTGCTTTAGCCATGGGCCACCTCTACCGGCGCATAAATCGAACCGAGATCGACTTCTTTCTTGGGCAACGGCGCGGCTTCGGCGCGTTTGGCGATAGCCGACAGCTCAGCGTAAACCTCATCGGACATTTTTTGAAATTCCACTTCGGTCAAATGGCCTTCGGCGATCAACTTTTCTCTCAGCCGCTTGATCGGACACTT
>DASSGE010000710.1:0-2964 GCA_035693605.1 Binatia bacterium | reverse complement strand
ACCGCGCCCCACTTCATCAAGCAGGATCAGGCTGCGCCCGGTGGCGTGATGCAAGATATTTGCGGTCTCCTTCATTTCAACCATGAACGTCGATTCTCCGCGCGCCAACGAATCGGCGGCGCCGATACGCGTAAATATCCGATCGACGATGCCGATCTGCGCTTCGGCGGCGGGGACGAAGCCACCCATCTGCGCGAGGATCACGATCAACGCGTTCTGCCGCATATAAGTCGACTTACCTGCCATGTTGGGTCCGGTCAGCAGAATTATCTGCTCGGAATCCGCATCGAGCTTGCAATCGTTGGGCACAAACGCACCGCGGCCAACGGCGTTCTCGACCACCGGGTGGCGCCCCTCGCGGATGTGCAACATGCTGCCGTTATCGACACGCGGACGGACAAAGCGCTGGGCTTCGGCGACATCGGCTAATGCCGTGAGGACGTCGAGAATCGCCAAGGCATTGCTCGTCGCCTTGAGCGCGGGATAATACAGCGACACCTGCTCGCGTACCTGGGTTAACAGGTTTGCTTCAAGTTTTCCCATAAGGCTTTCGGAATTGAGCACTTTAGCTTCGTATTCCTTGAGCTCGGGAGTGATATAGCGTTCGCCATTCGCCAAGGTCTGCTTGCGGATGTAATCCATCGGAACCGATTTTAAATGGCTATTGGTCACTTCGATGTAGTAACCGAACACGCGATTGTAGCGGACTTTCAAAGACGCGATGCCGCTGCGCTTGCGCTCGCCGGCTTCAAACCGAGCGATCCAATCTTTGGCATGACTGCGCATGCCGCGAATCTCGTCGAGTTCGGCATCGAAGCCTGCCCGAATAAACCCGCCTTCTTTGAACGCGAAAGGCGGATCATCGACTATCGCCCGACCAATCAGACTTGAGACCTCCGGCAATTCCTGCAGGCTTGCATGAAGACTGACCAGCAACGGAGCGGTAAACGTCGCGGTCAGCTGGCGCACGCCGCCGGCGGCAGCAAGAGTCTGTTTAACCGCCACCAAGTCTTTCGGCGTCGCGCTGCCGGACAAAACTCGGCCGCTTAGCCGTTCAAGATCTTGGATCTCGGCCAAGCGCCGCTTGAGTTCTTCGCGCAAGGCGTACCCCTCGGTGAGTTCCTGTACGGCGTCATAGCGCGCGCGGATCTCCATCTCGTCGAGCAACGGATAGAGCAGCCACTGGCGCATACGGCGCGCCCCTATGGAGGTTTGGGTGCGATCGATGACCGCCAACAGCGAACCACGCCGCTCGCCTTGAGCGTTGGCGACCAGTTCCAAATTGATCCGGGTGATATCGTCGAGAATTAAAAAATTAGCGACCACATAGGACTGCAAATCACGCAAGAGTTTAACCGACTCGGGAATATTGGCGGTGAGGTATGCGATAATCGCCGCCGCCGCCCGCGCGCCCTCAGCGGGCATGTTCGCTGCACAGATTGGCTCCGCGCCAATGGCATTGGTGAAGGTATCATCGTGCACCGACGTCAGATGAATCGCCGGATATTCTTTATAAATCCGCTCATGTAAACCGCTATCGCGCGCAGCCAGCAAGATTTCGCTCGGCTGAACGCGGCCGAGCTCATCGAGAAATGCCTGCTCGTCGGCAATCTCGGTACAGCGGAACTCGCCGGTGGTGATATCGCTCACCGCCAGGCCGTACCCGGCATCACCCTGGCACGCTGCGGCAAGGAAATTGTTGCCGCGGCCGTCAAGCGCTTCGTCGGCCGTCACCGTCCCCGGCGTAATCACCCGCACCACTTCGCGCTTGACTACGCCCTTGGCCAAGGCCGGATCCTCCACTTGCTCGCATACCGCAACTTTGTGGCCGGCTTCGAGGAGCTTCTGGATATATGGCTGCGCCGAATGGTACGGCACGCCGCACAGCGGCACCGAACCTTCGTCAGTCTTGTTGCGCGAGGTCAGTGTAATGTCGAGAACTTTCGCTGCCACATGGGCGTCTTCGAAAAACATTTCATAAAAATCGCCGAGTCGAAAAAACAAGATGGCGTCTTGGTAGCGCTCCTTGATCTGGAGGTACTGGTGCATCATCGGCGTGACCTTGATTCCATCCATAATGTTAGGCCAAGCCGCTGGGCTCCGTGTCAGGTTGCCGCGTTCCGCGATCGGCTTTGCCGGTGACACCGCCGAAGCGTTTGACCGCACCGTCGAGTTCGCGCACCAAACTACCGATGCCCAGCGAAAGCACGAACTGCCGTTCCATGGCATGGAGTATTTTCTGCCGGTCGCTGGTAATGACAAACAGCTCTTCACCGTCGGTCAGATAACGCAGCGACTCCGACGGACGCGTGGTTGGATCGGTTTGTTCTTGCAACGGTCGCAAACAGCGGCGGATTTTCTTCAGACTAAAACCGTAGCGCGCCAGATCTTTGACCACTTTCAAACAGACCAGATCATGAAACGAATAAAGCCGCTTTGTGCCGCGCCCGCCGGCGAGTTTGATCGAAGGCCGTAAAAACTTCTGTTCGTCCCAGTATTGTAACTGGCGCAAACTGACTCCGACAATGCGGCTGGCGGTTTTGCTGTCGTAGGTATCCATTAGTTAGTTCGCGGGTGGAATGAAAACATCAATGTTTTCATCAAAGTAAACGCAAGGTGCCGGGAAGTCAATCGAAAGTTGCCGATTGCGCCTGGCGGATCCCCCTTGTTGGTCGCGGAAAGGGCTGGGCGCCATTTGTTGTTTCGAGGCGGGTGAGATCTCTCCCCTCGGATAATCGCGGTAAGTCATCAACGGCTTATTCGCTCGGCTTCTCAAACAAGCGGAATTCGCCATGCCGCGGAGGCGGCATTTATCTTGGTTCGCTTAAAGTTGCAGGCATGAAGAATGATTCGGCGTGCGCCGGAATGACGGAACGGGAGTGACTGACGGCGTCCGTCGGCAATACATGCATTCCCGCGACAAGTTCAGGCACGAGCTATTTCCTCGGATCTTGATACCGGCCG
>DASSGE010000709.1:0-4046 GCA_035693605.1 Binatia bacterium | reverse complement strand
CTTGCAAATCTAACGGCGGATTGTCCAATCCACCGGTTCCAATCCTTGCGCGGCTTGCGCCAGCGGCAAATATCTACGGCAACGTAGCCCAACGACTCGCAGAAAATTATCCATTGGCCCGGTCAAGTGGCTATCCGCCGGCGAGCGTTGCCAAGGAGCGTTTCGACAACTGACCCACACTCGCTCCTAGCGATACCCTTCCGCCTGCAGGCTGAACAGACGGGCGTAGGTGCCGTTGCGATCGATCAGCTCTTCATGGCTGCCGATCTCGCTGATTCCTCCGCCTTCGATGACCGCAATGCGATCGGCCATGCGCACTGTCGAGAAGCGGTGCGAAATCAGGATCGCCATCTTGCCTGCCGTCAACTCCTGAAAGTGGCAAAAAATTTCGTACTCGGATTGAGCATCAACCGAAGCCGTGGGCTCGTCGAGCACCAGGATCTCGGCATCGCGCATGAATGCCCGCGCCAGTGCAACTTTCTGCCATTGGCCGATTGAAAGTTCATGGCCGTCGCGAAACCACCGTCCGAGCATGGTGTCGTAGCTGTCGGGCAAGCCGTCGATAATCCTATCGGCGCCGCTTTTGCGCGCCGATGCGACGATGCGGTCAAGATCCGCCGCGGCGTCGATCTGGCCGAAGCCGATGTTTTCTTTGACCGGCAAGTGATAGCGCACGAAGTCCTGAAAGATCACACCGATCTTCTGGCGCAGCGCCTGCGGATCGACTTCGCGCAAATCGATCCCGTCGATCAAAATCGCACCCTCGGTCGGATCGTAGAGCCGGCTCAAGAGCTTGATCAATGTCGTCTTGCCGGCGCCGTTGTGGCCCACCAGCGCCAGTTTCTCGCCCGGCCGGATAATGAGATTCACGCCGCGCAGCGCCCATGCATCATGGTCCGGATAGCGAAAGCCGACATCGCGAAACTCGATGCCGCCGCGCAGGGTTGCCGGCAAAACTTTGGGCTCGGCAGCGATCGCCAGCTGCGGCGTCATGCCTAGGAACTCGAAGAAATTCGTCATGAACAAATTATTCTCGTAAATGCTGCTGACCGCGTAGAGTATGCTTTGAAACGTCGTCTGCCCCTGGCGAAAGATCGCCAGATAGAGCGTCATGTCGCCGAGGGATATCCGGCTCTGCACCGTGTGCCAGACAATCCAGGCATAGGAACCATAGAACCCCAATGTCGCAACCAACCCGAGGCTGAACCCGGCCACAGCGCGCCGGCAAGCCAGCGCCTTGTCTTCGCGAAAAAATTTGTCGAACAGAGTCATGTAGCGCGCCATCAAAGTGCCGCCTAAATTGAAAAGTTTGATCTCCTTGGCGGAAGAATCTTCGGTCAGAAGACGGGACAGATAGTTGATCTGGCGGGTCTCGGGCGCGCGCCGGGTCAACAGGCGAAAGCCTTGCCCCGAGAAGCGCGTCTCGGCGATGAACGCCGGAATGCTGGTGAGGATGAGTATCGCCGCCAGCCACGGGCTGAAACGCACGAGCAACACGGCAAAGGACGCCAGTGTGATGGCATTTTGCACGATCTGAAATGTGTCATTGATCAGTTCCACCGGCTTGTAGCCGCCCTCGCGCCGGGCGTTCTGCAGCTTGTCGTAATAGTCCGGGTGCTCGAAGAAGGCCAAATCAAGCGTCAGCGCTTTGCCAATGATCTCGCCGCGAATCTGGTTGGCGAGCTTTAGCTGGGTGAGCTGCTGAATAAGCCGTCGCGCCTGAACGACGCCCGTGCTGAAAAGAATCAGCAGCAACTCTAAAACTAGGTAGTAAAATACCGACTTCGCCTGTTCATGATTCTGGCCATGCTGGATCGCCGCCACAACACCGTCGACGATCAGCTTACCGACCCAGGCTTGCGCCGCGGGCAAGAGCGCACCGGCAAGCGTAAGTACAGCCAAGCCGAGAATGCCCCAACGATTATTGCGCCAAACAAAGCCGATGGCTTGCGGTGTATGGACGAACGAATAACGCAGCTCAGCGAATTTTTGTCCGAGAGTCGTCATCGAATCGGCCGGGGAAGAATCGATTGCCGCGCCGTGATCATGATAGTCAGAATAGCATGTTGCGCAGCCATTGCTAAAATCCACCGGTGAATCGGTTTGACTTGGAGCCGTGCCGCTGCATACTTTATCGCTGTCGTAATGGAGTGATTATGCGCATAGCGTTAGGATTGCCCAGCCGTGTCGCTAGTGCATCTGGCGACATGATGTTGGAATGGATCAGCCGCGCCGAAGCCGGACCGTTCTCCAGCGTAGTAGTCACCGATCGAGTGGTGTCGCAGGCGCTCGAGCCGCTGGCCGTGCTGGCCATGGCTGCCGGCGCCACCAAGCGCATCGGCTTGATGACCAGCGTGGTCATAGGTCCGACGCGCGAGACCACTCTCTTGGCGCGGCAAACCGCGACCATCGATACTCTCTCCGGCGGCCGCTTGACCCTCGGCGTCGGTATCGGCGTGCGCAAAAACGATTATCTTGCCAGCGGTACGGATTTTCATAAGCGCGGCCGCAGCTCGGAGGATCAGTATAAGCTGCTACGTAAACTTTGGTCCGGGGAAGTATTATCGCCGGACACCGGCGTCATTGGCCCGCCCGCGGTACGACCTGGCGGCCCGGAGCTGCTCGTCGGTGGCTATGTGCCGGCGATCGTCGAGCGCATCGCTAGATGGGGCGATGGCTATATGGCCCCGGGTGGTGGCGAGCCGGAGGCCATGCTCAAGACCTGGCAAAATATTTTGCAAGCCTGGAAAAATCACAACCGTTCGGGCCGGCCGCGCTGGGTTGGCGCCAGCTATTTCGCTCTCGGACCTAACGCGACAGAGCATGCCACCGAGTACATCAACCACAACTATGGCTACAATCCCGAACTCGCGGCAAAACGTTTACGCACACTGCCCGCCTCCAATGAAGCGGTAACAACCGCGATCAAACGCCAAGCCGACATGGGCGTTGACGAGTTTATCCTGCGCCCCTGCGCGGAAGACTTGGATCAAATGGATCGGCTTGCAGAAATCGCCGCGCGAGTCTAGCGCCGCAAACATCCCTTGGCGCGTCCAGCCCACACCGTTGGCGGTCAGCAATCGCGCCTCGCCACCGGCGCCATGTATCGTTGGAACAATCGCAGCGCCACCTGCGGCAGAGTCTCCGACAACAATCCGACGGCGTAGAGCAGATAGGACGAGTCTAAATATATTTGCGGATCGCGCGGCCGCAGCGCTTGCGCGCCGTGACTATCGGCACTCGGCCGCTGCGCCAAAATATAAGCGGCGTGGGGATTGTGAACGAAGACGCCGCCGGTACCGATCAGCGTGCGCGTATCACGCATGTCTTTGCCAGAATGCACCCAGGCCTCGCCTTCGCGCGCGACAATCCGTTCGCGCCGGCCGACATGGCGCTCGACGGCGAGAGTGACGGCGTTATTGGCGAGGACGGCGTCCGCCGCTACGTGCCATCTTTCCAAGGGCACAGTACCGGTCTCTTGGGTGATCTGCTCGACGTAATCGCTTAACTGCCGGGCTTCGACAGAGAAGTCGGGAAAATTCTGTCGCAGATCGTCGATCAACTTGTCCACGCCGACGCGGCCGACGATGGTTGCGGCATTGAAACGAATTCCCAGATCGCCTTCGACGGTGCGCTTCGCGTAGGATTCCGCCAAGCCTTGCGCGATGACATTTTCACCCTGCGGTTGTCCGTAACCGATCGAATGAACATCGGTGGTAGCCCCACCGACATCGACGACCAGCATGTCGCCCCAGCCTTTTTCGTTGGCCGCGCCGTCGGCGCCGATGCGCACGCCACGGAGCACCGCCATAGGCGTGGGTAAAACCACGGGTACTATGCCCGCCAGCCCGTCGAGACCCTTCGCGTGCGTGATCCGCGCCATAAAGATTTCCCGAATCGCCTCGCGCGCGGATTCGACCGCCAGCACCCCCGCTTTCGGCATGACGTTGTCGACCTCGCGCACTTCTTTGCCGGCTTGCTGCAGGACCGTTACGACTTCATCGCGCGCGGCAGAGTTGCCGGCAGCGACCAGCGGAACGGCCAGC
>DASSGE010000708.1:0-3257 GCA_035693605.1 Binatia bacterium | reverse complement strand
AATACCCGCTGCGCCATCAACCAACGCGACTTCGGCGTGTGGCGCTGAAACTTGTAGTACTCGTAAGGCGGGCACTTTTCTTTTGGTCCCGGGACATCCTCCATCGGATTGGCCGGCCCATGGCCGTAACAGGACCCGCACAGAACACAACCGCTGCTGCGCTCGTCGAGCCCCTTGGAATACAGCCATTTTCTCACCCGTTCGAGTCCGAGCGGTCTGTTCGGTTGATCTGCCACGAAAATTATCACTTAAAAAATCGTTAAGGTTTAAACTGTTATAACTGGTCATTATTCGGTGTCAATCAACCGGGTGGTTCGCGCCTAACAGACAGGCGGGTCGTAACTATCGAATCTACAGCCAGAGGGCGGAATCTGACAACAAACGAGGTGGATCACGCGCTGCGTTATTTAACAGCGGGTTCTTGATCGAGCCGCCTTAACAACGCCGACAAATGCTTCTGATCGGCTTTATCGAGACCTGCGAAAATTTCGCCGACGCACTTTTCGAAAAGCGGGATCGTGCTCTTGTAAAGCTTGGCGCCCTTTTCTGTCAGCATTACATGGACCACCCGGCGATCCTTGTCGTCGCGCTTGCGCGCGACGAATTTTTTGTCTTCGAGGCGGTCGACGATGCCGGTGAGATTGCTCACCGTCACCAACATTTTCGCGCCGATCTCGCCGAAGGGCAGGCTGCCGGCATAACCGATGGTCGCCAGAACGTAAAACTGCGGCGGTGTCAGCCCCAACACCAGTAAATCGTCCTCGAGCTTCTTATGCGAACGTAAACTGAAACGGAGAAAGCGTACCCAAAGGCTGGTGCTATACGAGGTGAAAAACGGCCGCTTGACTTCTGTCACGCCGCTAACTTTAGTCGTACACCCGCGAAAAAGCAACTTATTGCGCCGTCCAACCAACGATCAAACGGAGTCACGACGGGGCATTGCTATGTCACCCGCGGCAATGTTAGCTACGGCTAACGGAGTTCATCGTTACTATGAAACTGCATATCCTCGGCTGCGGCGATGCCTTCGGCAGCGGCGGGCGCAATCAGAGTGGCTACCTGGTCGAAGCTAACGACAAGCTGTTCCTGCTCGACTGCGGACCAACCACGTTATTGGCGCTTAAACGCGCCGGCTTTGATCCGCGGCGGCTGGACGCGATCCTTTTAAGCCATTTGCACGGCGATCATTTCGGCGGCATAGCGTTTTTCTTCATCGAGTATCTTTATCTGCGGCCAAAACTCGAGCCATTAATAATTGCCGGCCCGCCGGGAACCGAAGCCAAAGTCCGGTCGCTGTTTGAAGTGATGTACGGCGGCAGTACCGCACGGAAGGAGATCCCGCCGACACGTTTTGTGGTCTTGCAGCCCAATGAGCGGGCGGAAGTGAATGGCATTGTCATCGCGCCGTTCCGCGTGACCCACCAAAGCGACGGCATCTCGTTGGGCTTAAAAGTGAGCTACGAGGAAAAACAGATACTGTTTTCTGGCGACTCAGTGTGGTCGGAACAATTTGTTACGCTAGCTGCCGGTGTCGACGTTTTTCTTTGCGAGTGTTCGTTTTTTCGCGAGCACTCGGGAATGCATGTCAACTATCAGGTTTTGGCCGCCAACTTAGATCGTCTGCGCTGTAAGCAGTTAGTGCTCACCCATTTGGGTGAAGAAATGCTGGCGCATAGAGGTGAAATCTCCGCCTTGATAGCCGACGATGGTATGGTGCTCGAGGTCTAGAAAGCGTTCGTAATCAGCTTGCTTCCCGCGCCGCTGGAATTTGCAAAATTAACGAGCGGTAACCGTTTTTGGCGAGGATGACTTGGGCGACTTCTTGGGCGGCGATGAGCTCAGCGTATGGTCCTACCTGGACACGATAAGCGGCTTCGCCGCCGCCAACAGTGTTAGTATCGATGATTGGTTCGAATCCCATCTCGCTAATCTGCCGAGAAACTAATTCGGCGCGTTGGCGTTCACGGAACGATCCAACCTGAAGTACATACCCGGTAAGCATTTTTGGCCGCTGGTTATCGCTAGGTAAGATGACCGTGGAAATCCGTTGGCGCGGCGAAGATTCAATAGACTGCGGTTTTTGGGTCGTCTGCGACGCGGACTTTAGCGAGTCGTAATTGCCAAAGCCGTACTCGAGCAAATGTTTGGCGTCGCTCCACATGTTCGTAGAGCCCAATATCGAGACAATTAAGGTGACTCCGTCGCGCTGCACCGCACCGACATAACACCTTTGCGCCGCGTGGGTGTAACCGGTCTTGCCGCCCAAGGCGCCATCGTAATCCCATAACAGCCGGTTATGATTGCGCACGGAGATGCGCCGCGGCACGACCCTCTTTTTCACCACCGCCGTCGAACTCACCGAACTGAATTTGGTGTGGACGATCTCGCGAAACAGCGGAAGCTTCATGGCGTAACGAAAAATCGTCGCTAAATCTCGCACCGTCGAATAATGATCCGGAGCAGTCAGGCCATGTGGGTTGGTAAAATGGCTATTAGTGGCGCCCAAACTTTGAGCTTTTTTGGTCATGAGATCGGTGTAGCGCTCCACCGATCCACCGATCCCTTCGGCCAACACAACGCTGGCATCATTGGCCGAAGCAAGCATGATACCGTAAAGGAGTTCTTCAATAGACACCGTCTGCCCGGGGCGTAAATACAACTTTGTCGGCGGGACGCGCGTCGCATCTTTGGAGACAATCAGGCCTTCGTTGAGCTTCCTACCGCTCTCTAGGGCCAAAATCGCCGTCATTACTTTAGTGGTGCTAGCTGGCGGCAAGCGCAGATCGGCATCTTTTTGGAATAGAATCCGCCCTGTCGCCGCGTCCATCAGCAGCGCAGCTTTAGCCGTCAAATCGTCATCTGGAGAAAACGACCAGACCGGAGCAACCGAACCCAGAATAACCAGGATCGCCACGGCAAACGCGGCATGAAATAGTTGACGGTAGCGCAGAACCTGAACCTCCAATCGCGAGCTATACGCTAAACCCTGTAACTCCGGGCAGCGAATTGATAATTGCGTTTTATAACATGTCTTTGGTGATGAGAACAGCTAAAAAGGGAACTTTCTCGGACTGCGATCGCATCGACGTAATGGCAACTAAGTCGAGTAACCACTTTGCAGAAAACTAAGTCATTTTTTGGGCGGGATTCCCTGCCGAGTAAGCTCCCGTTCCGCGCGCTCTGCTACACCGGCCTGCTCACCCAAAGCTTCGCTGCGAATCCGCTCCTGGCAAGGCAGGCATATGCCCCCGCTTAAT
>DASSGE010000707.1:0-8770 GCA_035693605.1 Binatia bacterium | reverse complement strand
GGGTTGACCCGTGATTTTGAAACTCGCCTCCATCGGCATTACAACCGCGCCCCGTACTGGGATTGAATCAGCGCAGCATGCCAGTCTCCGTCATGGGTGAACAAACATTTAGCGGCGCCGGCTATTCTTGTATACCGTTCGATCAATCTTGGCGTCTCAAAACCAACGCTGCGACCTGAGTCTTTGTCCTATTCGTGGGACAACTTCACCTGGCATACCTGGGAAATTATGCAAGATGTGTATTGGCATGTGTTTTGGACTGAGTTAGTGGCCAAACGACAAATTTCAGGAGGTTTAAAATGGTTCAATCCGTTCAAGAGTGTGGCGGCTCGCATCAACATGATCCGAAAAGACTCTTAGGATTGATCTGTTCGTCCTGTGGTCGCGGCTTTACTTCAGAACAAGAACTGCGCGATCACCAGGTGGCCTGTCGCAGCAGCTTCGAGTTTCTCAGCCAATTCGAAGCGCCTGCGCCAAATCACAATCTACTAAATTGATTGTCGGGCGATGCCTAGCACCTCATATCTCGCCTCTGTGACGGGTCTTATTCTCATCGCTATTCCTTTAGCGATAGGTCTCCACGGGTTACCCAGCGAGACAGCTTTACCGAACCGCTGGTGGCATAATGCCAGCAGTCCAGCGGAGCGGTCAGAGGCATTTCTACGCTTGGGTTTCGCCGCCCGCTCCGGTCTGTATCTCGCCAATGTGCGGGTTGCGATCAGCGACACCGACGGCAGCCCGGTAGCCGAGCTGATTTCCGATGGTCCCTGGCTTCAAGTGAATTTGGCGCCCGGAGTTTATAACGTGATGGCGAGTTTTGACGGCAAGGTTCATGAGCTGCGTGACCTGCGATTAGCCGATGGCGATACCGTAACCCATGTCATGTACTGGGACCTGAACGTCATGCCGATGGAATTGATCGTGCAAGTGCCCCCGATTAAATCCGTGTAAGACGCTTTACCGGAGATGGTTGGAGTGCAGCTGCGACGCGATTACGAGCGCGCACAGACCGCAGTGGTGATTTTTGCCGTGATCGGCAAATGATCCGAAGCTCTGGATGCCGGCGCTTGGCGATGCACCCGCGTGGAAATCAGCGCGTTCTCGGGCCAAACCCAGATGCGATCCAGAGCCAAAATCGGCATCCAAGACGGAAATGTACGCAGTCTGGCGGATCTGCCGAAATGGGGTCTGATACTTCGCGATGTGCGGCCGTAAGGGTGCCATTCGTTTAAATCGCTCAAGACCACCACCATGGCGTCACGACGGTGCGCCACTGCTTTGACTAATAAGTCGCCCTGATAAAAGCGCTCGCGGCTTCTCAGGCCGAAGTGAGTGACGATCACCCGCACGACTACTCCGCCAATCTCCAAATCCACATCGATGGCCCCGCGCGGTTCGCGCTGCGGCACACTTAAATCGATACTGCGCACGTCAAGTATTTTGTGGCGCGTCAGCAGCACATTGCCATAGTCGCTATCGCGCCGTCGCATAGTGTGACCGGCGATCGCTTTTAATCCGGTCTGGCGGGCAAAAAAATCCAGCTGAAACATCTCGTCGCCGTCGGCATTGGTATCGACTTCCTGTAAGCCGATAACATCAGCTTCGAGCTGCTTTATGACTTTGACGACCCGGTGGCGATCGTGCCGGCGGTCGGTTCCAATCGCTTGGTGGATATTGTACGAAGCAGCAGTGAAAACGCTTGTCGGTGGAGCAGCGTGACGTTGACCGTCGTGGTGAACAGCTGGTTTCATTGGCGTCGGGCAAAAATTAAAGACTTTCAATTTGTTGCCATTTCTCTCGGATCGCTTCAAGACCAGAATTAAATGATTTTGAATGCAAGTTCGCCGCAAAAGCGCGCAGTGCATCCCAAACTTGGGACAAAATCCTAACTAGTCCCGCGTCTGGGAATGAAGAGAAGCGTCCCCAGGATGGCATGTGCGTTGCTCGATAATTGCACGGTTTGAAGATTGACACGAATCGCGACCCATATGATTAAAAAAAAATCCCTCAAACTGGCCGCCATCGGCGATTTGCATTGCACCAAAACTTCGCAGGGAAAATTGCAAGCGCTGTTCCAGCAGGTCACTCAAAGTGGCGCCGATATTTTGCTTTTGTGCGGCGACCTGGTTGACTACGGTCAGCTCGATGAAGCGTCGGTATTAGCCAAAGAATTGGCGCCGATTAGGATTCCGATGCTCGGCGTCTTCGGCAATCATGAATATGAATCCGGCCAGCAGGAGGAAGTGCGGCGCATTTTGGCTGAAGCCGGTGTGACGATTCTCGATGGCGATGCGATAGAGGTTCTCGGCATCGGTTTTGTCGGCGCCAAGGGATTTGGCGGAGGCTTTGGCGAGCATGCCCTGCAACCTTGGGGTGAAGACACGACTAAACATTTCGTTCAACAGGCGTTGTCAGAGGCGCTCAAGCTCGAATCGGCTCTCGCTAAGCTGCGCACCGAACAGCGCATCGCGTTATTACACTATTCACCTATCCTCGCCACGGTAATTGGCGAGCCGCCGGAGATCTATCCGTTCTTAGGTTCTAGCCGTCTCGAGGAACCGCTAAATCGCTATCCCGTCAGCGCGGTCTTCCACGGCCATGCGCACCGCGGTGCCCCGGAGGGGCGGACACAGAAAAACGTGCCGGTGTTCAATGTCGCGATGAAGCTATTGGCGCACGTATACTCGGACCGGCCGCCGTTTCGAATTTTCGAGGTTCCCGCCCCTTGAGGTAAGCAGACATATGGAATGCTTGACCGATCAAACCAAGACCAACCACTTTTATGTCAGCGTATTGAAGACGCTAAACGACGCGGAAATTCCATTTCTTGTCGGCGGCGCCTGCATGCTCGAGCGTATTACCGGCATTGTTAGGCCGACCAAAGATTTTGACCTACACGTGCGCCCGGAACAGCTGCCGGAGATATTTGCCGTCCTCGATCAGGCGGGGTACCAGACCGAGATGACCTTCTCTCACTGGCTCGGAAAGGTATTTCAGCGCACCAATTACATCGACATTATCTTCAGCTCCGGAAACGGTTTGTGTCGGGTCGATGAGGAATGGTTCGACCACGCCATACAGGGTGAGATTTTCGGTTTGCCGGTGCGTTTCTGCGCTCCGGAGGAGGCGATCTGGTCCAAAGCATTTATTATGGAGCGCGAGCGTTACGATGGCGCCGACATCGCGCACTTGATGCTGGCGGCGGCAAAACAGATGGACTGGCCGCGGCTGCTGCGCCGTTTTGCTGCCGAATGGCGGGTGCTATTGAGCCATTTGGTGCTTTTCGGATTCGTCTACCCCGGTCAAGCCGGGGTGATCCCCGCTTGGCTGCTCGACGAACTCTGGCGGCGGCTACGTGCCGAATCAACATTAATTCCGGAGGATACCCGGCTATGCCGCGGGACTCTATTGTCGCGCAGCCAATACCTTTATGACCTCGAGAACTGGGGCTATATCGATGCCCGGTTACACCCGCCCTCGGGTGCAATGAGCCCCCACGACGTCGAACTCTGGACGCAGAAAGCGCTGCACAACGATAAATAAACTCAAAGATCGAGCGAGGCGGCCGGTTCTTTCTTGAATCTGGGTTATAGTGAATTGACAGTTGAACTTGCACCATTACCGGTTAAGCTCTGAAGTCGGATGAAAAAACTGGTTCGCTTCGACTCCTTGCGGGAGTATTTTCGCAGTGCTTCGCTGCGCTCGCATCTGTTCGCGTTGGTTGCGGTATCGGTTCTGCCGTTTCTGATCTTCGCGATTTTAGTACTTAATCTTTTTGCGCGGCATGAAAAATCATTTCAGGCGATCGGCTTGCGCGAAACTACCCGGGCTCTGTCATCCGCGCTGGATCGCGAATTCGACGCCACCAAAACGGCGCTGGAAGCAATTGCCACCGTGGAAGATCTCGATAGCGGTGATTTGGGGCAGCTCTATCGTAAATTGCGGCGGGTTTTGCAGAGTCGTCCCAATTGGCACACGATCACCCTACATGATCCGGCCGGCAATCAAGTGCTGAATCTGCTCAATCCCTTCGGCGAGCCGTTGCCCGAATCCGAGATCGAACGGGAAAGCTTTCAGGCATTGGTCCAGAATAAGCAGCCGATGCCGGTCAATTTTCATCGCGATCCAGCAAACGGTGCAAAGGTAGGCTACCGGGTGCCAGTGCTCCGAGCCGGCGAACTCATGTACGTCCTTTCCGTAGAATTGGATCCGGCTGTATTCGGCGAGCTTCTTGCCCGCCAGAAACTGCCTGATCAAACGATTGGCAGCATCCTCGATAGCCGAAACGTGATCGTCGCGACTAACGGCGGCAGGGAGCTTGTCGGTGAATTGGCTGGACCATTGCTCAGAACTCTCGCTCCCGGGCAGATCGATGGTTGGTTCAAAGGACCCAACCGCGCCAATGATTTATCGTATGCAGCGCTGAGCCGATCACGCGCCAATGGATGGTCAGTGGCGCTGGTTGTTCCGGCCGCGCAACTCGATGCGCCGCTGCAGCGATTGTTCTGGTCTTTGGGCGGTGCTGCCGTCATCTTCTTAGTCGCCGGTATCTTGCTGGCGGTAATTGTCGAAGCGCGAATTTCCGAATCCTTGAGGGATCTGACCTTCAAAGCCGAGGCCTTGGGTCGCGGTGAACGCGCCGTTGGCAACGGTCAGTCTCGGGTCAAAGAAGTGGAAAATCTGAGCCAGGATATCGACCGGGCCGTCGGATTGCTCGAACAGCGTGCCCGGGAACGCGACCAAGCAGAATCGGCTCTTCGCGAGTTGAACGATCGGCTGGAGTTGCGAATTTTGGAACGTACCGTGCAATTGCAGGGTGCCAATGACGAACTGATGAAGGAGATCCGCGAACGGCAGCTTGCCGAGGCGGCGCTGCGTGCAGAACATGTTTATCTCAACTTGCTGCGAAGCACTGAGCGGGTGATTCAGGAGTCGGCAACAGCGGCTGCGGCGTTGACAGCCGCACTTGGGCAGATCTGCCGGTCTTTCGACGTCCCATTTGGCTATCATTCCATCCCAGCGCTGGCCAATGAAAACGTTCGCACGTCTTTTTGGTGTGCCGACGCAACAAGCGATCGTTTTACTCAGTTACAGCTGGCATTGGAGAGCGCCGCCGCAGCCGGGACCGGTCCGGCAGCCCTTGCTTTAAACAACGGCGAATTACATTGCGTCACTTTGACCGGGCGAACAGAGCCCTGGGCGCGCGCAGGACAAGCTGCAGGGTTGATGGCGGCATGCGCTATCCCAGTTGCTGCCCATGGCGAACCAGCGGGTGCGCTGGCTTTTTTTTCGGAAAAGCCGATCGAACTAGATCAGCGTCTGTCGACAGTGTTGCGTCAATTGGAAACCCATTTGGGACGGGTGATCGAGCGTCAACGTGCCGATGACGCGTTGCGGCTGAGCGAAGAACGCTTTCGCACGGCCTTTGACGAGGGACCCATCGGCATCGGTATGGTCGATCTGGAAATGCGCTATCTGCGCGTCAATAAAGCGCTTTGCGAAATGCTCGGTTATGGGAACCGTGATCTGATAGGGCAGAAATTCTTCGCGATCGTCTATCCTGAGGATTTGAATACCCTGCAAAATAAAGTCGACGGACTGCTCAAAGGCGATAGTAACGGCTTCCGCAACGAAACGCGGCTCATCGGTAAAACCGGCGAAGTCCTTTCGTGCTGCATTACCGGCGCGTTGATCATGGGCCGTCATGGCACTCCTGGTTACATTCTGCTGCTGATTGAAAACATCACTGAATCGAAGCGTTTAGAGGAGCGTCTGCGTGAAACAGAGAGGCTCGCTGCAGTGGGCGCGACTTCCGCCATGTTCGCCCATGAAGTGGGTAATCCCTTAAACGGTATTTCGACCACTGTACAGATGATCGAGCGCGATCTGTTGCGCAGTAAGAATGGCGTCACACCCACCGTGTTTTCGGCTCTCGATGATATAAAAAGCGAAATAACTCGTCTCGGTGCGCTGCTGCATGAGTTTCGCTATCTCGCGCGCCCCCAACGTTTACAACGGAATCCGGTGCGGCTGGACCAGTTAATTGGCGATGTCCTGGCCTGGGAGTCCTATAGAGAAAAGGGGATATCAGTTAAAGTCGATATCCCTATGGATTTGCCGAGTCTTAGCGTCGATGAAGAAAAGCTCAAACAAACCATAGCCAATCTCTGCGATAATGCTGCCGATGCCATGCCCCATGGCGGTACACTCACGGTTCATGCCTATCGAAACCGCGATGAGGTAAATTTAGAAATATCCGACACGGGGATCGGCATTGCCCCCGGCGTGAACGTGTTCGAGCTTTTTACCACGAATAAGCCGCACGGGACGGGGCTCGGATTGGCAGTCGTACGGCAAATCGTCTCGGCGCACGGCGGACGGGTCGATTATCAGAGCGAGCCTGGCATCGGCACGACGTTTACGGTGACCCTGCCGCTAAACAATCATAACGCGTAGACTTCTGACGATTGCATCAGACGGGTCGCTTCTTCGAGGCTGTCACAGTTTTGCTATCGATCATGACGCGCCGTCCGGAGCGCGCGCAACGCGCGGTTTTTCCACTGGTCTTGCTCTTAGCCTTGCGGGGTTTCTTCAATTAGACTCCTGAGAGAAACTTTACTGTTATGACTCCCGCCGATGGGGCGGCGCTGCCGAGAGACGCTTAGCCGACGGATGTTCTATAGGGTTTACCGGACTCGACAACGGTTTTTAATTGGTTATTGATTGCCGCCACCCCATCGGTGTCTGCCGCTACCTGGCCGGCGGCGATCTTTTGCTCCGGTGATGAGACGAAACCGCGAAGCGTAACGTTTCCGTCAACGACGTCGATATGCAACGCCGACTGGGCGGCAGTTGCTGGATTGCTGCGGAGCCGAGCCGAAATATCGGAGTGAATCCAAGCGTCACTGACGGCTGAGCCGACGATCTCTCCGGTCGCGCGTGCCGCAGCTCGTTGTCGTTCCGCCTGCGCCACGGTGAATTCATCACGTGGCAACTGCACAACGATTTTATCGCGCAGCGTGTAATCTTTTTTGGTCTGCGCCAGTGCTTCGAGCGCATGACGGTGCAGCGCCGGCGAATTTACCAAACCAGAAATGGTCACCAGCTCGCGTTCGATTTCAACCGTTACATCCAGCGGGCTGTGGCGTAGCAGCGGATCATCGGCCAGCTTAAGTTTTATCTCTTCGGCGATTCTGACATTCAGTGCGTCGAGGTTGACTCCGGCGGTGGTCGCTTCGATATGCGCGGCTGACCAGCCTACCAGCAACCCGATTGATACTGCTCCCATAGTAAAAACCAATTGGCGCATTAACCTCAGTTAGGGCAATCTTTGTGCCGCTCCGCTCCGGAGCAGACCGCGGTGGGCTGTCTCAATCTTGGAACAGATACCCTCACACAAGTCGCACGACTGGAACAGTTAAATCGGCAAGTCCCGAAAACCAAGGTCGCTATGCTAGGGCAGCAGGGCAAGTGATTCGGAGGCGCATGCCAAAAATTTTGGCTCCGGTCTTGCTTTAAGACCGAGGGAAATTTCATCCGGCTCGGGAGTTTTATGAACGAAAGCAAAGAACGCTGGGGCATTGTCTTGGCTGGTGGAGAAGGGAGTCGGGTACGAGGTTTTTTGTCCGCCTTATGTGGGGGGCGTGGCATTAAACAGTTTTGCTCGATTTTGGATGGTCGCTCTTTGCTACAAATGACTTTAGATCGCGTGCAGCGGCTGATTCCGCGCGAGCGTATTCTAATTATTGTCGATAAGCGCCATCTCGAAGCGCGCGAACAGTTGGCCGGTTGGCCGCAAGAAAATATTATTTATCAACCGGCTAATCGCGAGACTGCGCCGGGAATCTTGCTGCCCTTGGCTTTTATAAGCCATCGTTGTCCGCAGGCGACGGTTGCCGTGTTTCCATCGGATCATTTTATCGTTGACGAAGACGTATTCATCAGGCAGGTCGCCCGAGCGCTCGATGAAACCGATATCGTGCCAAGGAGCGCGATTCTTCTAGGCGTAACACCGGATCGGATTGAGGAGGGTTACGGCTGGATCACCAGTCGGCAGGATGGACGAGGCAAAGCGAGTCATGCGGTGACGGGATTTTGGGAGAAACCATCACGGCCGCATGCCGAGCGGCTGCTGCGCGAGGGCGCCCTCTGGAATACATTTGTCTTTGTCTCCCGCGCGACCACACTATGGGAATTGACACGCCAGACGGTCCCCGACCTTTATGGGGCTTTCAGCAGTCTACGGATCATGCTCGGGACGCCGCGGGGGCACGCCTTCATCGAGCAGCTCTACGGCCGTTTGCGTAGCGTAAACTTCAGCTCGGCGATTCTAGCGCCGTCGGTGCCGCGATTGCGGGTGCTCCCTGTCCCAGAAGTTGGCTGGAGTGATTGGGGCAGCGCCGACAGAATCCTCGAAACCGCGACGCGCGTGGGCCGCTTGGACGAGCTCGCGGCGAAGCTCCATCAAGTACGGGTTGATGATCCGTCGATCATGACGCTGGTTTCGCGCTATCGAAACCAACCTAGCATAGCAGAACGAAGCTACGAGAATAACGCGGCTTAATAATAACTGAATGCCCGCAGCTCACCAAGCTGAGGGTCTTGATCTCGCGTCTCCCAGTCCCGCCCCGAATCCGGCATTCTTCGGGCCGTGCCAATGAACTGAAAATGGGTGCCGGCCTGCATAACAAAACCCCCTCGCCCCCCGCAGCCTGTCATGTCGAAGGGGTGGATTTTTAGCCATTCCCCGAAAGGGACAAATGAGCGGTAA
>DASSGE010000706.1:0-4682 GCA_035693605.1 Binatia bacterium | reverse complement strand
ACCATTCCATACTCAGGACTACTTAAATTGACTTATCTAATACACATTTCGCCAGCCTTAGGCTTTGTCTGTTACTTTTGCCCACATTCAAAGTGTCGCGATTGCGTCGAATTATCCTCTAGCATTCTCGCCTGCTGCAATTGTCGCGCTCGAGCCATCAGCCGTCTCGCGTATCTTCAACAAACTAACCGCCGAGAAGAATCGCCGCGCGATGATAAATCATCGTAAATGTCGATGATCCGTAAAACTTCGCACTCACAGGACAACGAGCAGGTTCGATCCGAAAAAAATTAATTGAGTGAGCAGCAACTTACCGTTTAGCTTCTCGCGCGCTCCATCGGTAACAATTAAACCTGCTTTGAATCGACTTCTTCGGCCAATCGCCGGATCGCCGGGGAGACCTCCACCGGATATTCCTCTCCCTGTTCCAATCCCTTCAGTGAGTCAGGCAGACAGTTGAGTCCGAGCAAAGCCCGGGCGCGAGATTGATCCAACGGCACCGGCGCCCCGGTTCGGCGCCCCTGATGCATCACCGGCTGGAGCAATGGTTCACCGGCTGAAGTATCGCCGTCCAAAGTTAACAAATCTCCCATCATCCGGTCTTGGCGATCGTAACGGCGAAAGACTTGCTTACGGCCAGGCCAAAGCACCTGTCCTTCCGATCGTTTGCGTCTGCCACGGCCGGCATACTCCACCAGCTTGTAGGCGCAGTCTAAGTATGGCGCATCGGCGGAGGTATCCATATGCGTGCCGATGCCGTAGCCGTCGATGGGCGCATTGCGCTCTTGCAAGCGAGCCAATATGTACTCATCGACGCTACCGCTGGCAAAGATCGTCGCTTCCCTGAGGCCACCTTCGTCAAGAATGCGCCGCACTTTGAAAGCGTGATCAGCCAGATCGCCGCTGTCCAGGCGTACACCCTTGATCTTAATCCCGTCGCGCGCGAGTTTCGCTGCTAGCTGTACCACTTTTGCAGCCGCTGCTTCGGTGTCGTAAGTGTCGATGAGTAGAATAACATTCTCCGGTAAGGAGCGCGCGAAATGTTCGAAAGCCACGCTCTCTTCGTCATGCGCTTGGATGAAGGAATGGGCCATCGTGCCGAACACAGGCACGCCGAACATCGGCGCAGCTAGAACCGTCGCGCTGCCTGCGAAACCGGCCAGATAGCTGGCTCGCGCCGCAAGCAAGCCTGCTTCAGCACCATGGGCGCGGCGCAGACCAAAGTCGACGAGCACTTTGCTCGGCGCCATCAACACCGCGCGTGCGGCTTTGGATGCGATGAGAGTTTGGAAATGCAGTAAATTAATCAGCCGGCTCTCCACCAGCTGGGCTTCGGCGATGGGAGCGGTGACGCGCAGGATCGGCTCGTTGGCAAAAAACACGGTACCTTCAGCCATGGCATGGACAGCGCCTGTGAAGCGAAGTTGTTTCAAGTGGTTGACAAAGTCGCCACGGAACGCGCCGTGATTTGCGACCCAGTCGAGCTCTGCTGAAGTCAAGTGCACGTTTTCGAGAAACCCAAGCACCTGTTCGAGGCCGGCAGCGATCAGACAATTTCGCTTGGCCGGTACCTTGCGCACAAAGAATTCAAACACCGCCGTGCCCTCCATGCCCTGATCGAAGTAACCTTGCAGCATGGTGAGCTGGTACAGATCGGTTAAAAGCGCGCTTGACGACGGGTTTGACTCAGATATCATTTCAACGCGGCACTCCGTTCGGTTTAGATCGGTTCTGAACAACCGCATATGACGTGCCAAAACAGACACATTCATTAATGCCGCTGGCATCCAATATTGCAGGATAGCGACGGGTTATTTCGCGTTTACAAGAATTTTCGCTGCCTATCCTATCAATATTGCAAGCCAGCAACCGATCACTTAGCAACATTCTGCGATGTCGGACTAGCAGATTTAGAATCCGCCGTTAAAAATAGCTAAGTATCAAAAGAGGTTTCATTGATCACCGATCCGACTCAAGGCATGCAATTCTTGCAGTGGTGCTTACCGCATCTGGGTATGCGCTGGCAGGGATTTCGCAACGTGCGCCGCCGCGTCTACAAGCGACTCAAACGGCGGCTTCACGAGTTAGGATTGGTGGACTTTGAGGACTATAAAACTTATCTTGCAGATCATCGCGAAGAATGGGCGGTACTGAGTTCCTTGTGCTGGATGCCCATTAGTCGCTTCTATCGTGACCACGACCTCTTTCACCTTTTGGAAACAGAAGTCTTGCCACCATTGGCGCAGATCGTATGCGAAACCCGGGATAAGCAAATGCGTTGTTGGAGCGCCGGCTGCGCCAGTGGTGAAGAGCCTCATACGCTCGCAATACTTTGGCACCGTCGCCTGGCCCATCATGAAATTGTCACCGGCATCTCACATCGAATGCCGCGCATTGCCGTTGCCACCGAAACGGAGTGATTAAAGTGCGGCGCGTTGTGATCACGATTTCGACGCTGATCCTCTTCCTTGGGTTAATGGTATCAACGAGGAGTGAAGAGTCGATGACTGCAGCAAAAGAAGCGAATGTTGAAGCGGCGGTCTGCGGCGGCTTTCGAGAGCCGTTCATGTTTTGGCTGTGGCACCGGCTAGCGGGCGCAGCTAATCCGCACAACATGCGAAATGTTCGAGCCGTTAAGCCAGTCACCTTTAAAACCCGGGACGGCGCTATCCTGGCGGGCTACAAGCTTGCCGCTGAAAACCCCACGGCCTATCTCTTGGTCGCCCAAGGCAACGCGATGCTCGCCGATCAACTGGTTGCGGACTTGCAAACCTTTCGCGACCGCGGTTGGGACGTCTACATTTACGACTACCGGGGTTACGGACAATCACAGGGGAAGAGCCGGCTAGCCGCGATCGTCGAGGATTACAGCGAAATCGTCGCTCATCTGAACACGCCGACCTACTCGAAACGATTCCTCTACGGCATCTCCATGGGCGGAGTGATTCTTCTCAACGCGGTCGGAGAGACAAATCTGTACACGCGATTGGTCGTCGATTCCTCACCGGCGCGAATTTCAGACCTGGGCTGTCCCGAACGGTACGACCCGATGACACATCTGCCCAAAGACGGTGAGCGTTTGATGATAATTTCCGGCGGACAGGACCATGTCGTTCCGCCGGAACAAATGAAAGCATTAATTCAAGCAGCCCGGTCGCGCGGCGCGCGGATTGTTGAGGACCCGGAATTCGCTCACCCTTATCAGGATGCCTCGACGGCGATCCACCGCCGCCGGCAACTAGGCATAGCCTCTTTTCTGGCGCAGCCGTGAGAAACTGCGGACCGCGCCGGCGACTCACTAAGCGGCGAAAGTCATCCTCAGCAAACCGAATACTCGCCGCCCGCCAACTCTTGGCAAAACTGCTCCATGCGCTCCAGTTCACGCGCAATAATTTTGCTGATCGGTGCATCGACATCGGCAAATATACTCGACTCATCGACGCCAACCTGCACCGCCACGACCTGAGGGCGCGCCACCGGCTCACCGATCCGGCTGCACATCCAGACAATCGCTTGTTCGATACCGGAAACTTCGGCGTAAATCTGCTCGGCCAAGCGATGGGTTAACACACTGTAGATCTTGCCGACGTGACTTACCGGATTCTTTCCGGCGGCAGCTTCTGAACCGCGCGGCCGGTTAAGCGCGATAATCCCGTTGACCTGATTGCCGCGTCCCACCTCGCCAGAATCGGCATCTTCCGCGGAAGTGCCGAGCACGGAAAGATACATTCCCGACATTCCGGCGCCGCGGCGGTCCAACGTATTGAGCGCGACGGTGACATTATTCAACTTGGCCAGCCGGGAGCGCAAATACCCGTCCAGCGCGTTACAGAGTTCATCTTTCTTCTGAAAATAATCTGCTTCGCTGGAGATATACTTGTCCAACAACGGCATCGCCGCGGTGATATCGATTTGGTCACCGCGACGAATTCCCATGATTTTCACGTCTCTGCCGCTTGCAGGGAACATCATCTTGAAATCTTGGCCATTGAGATATTTCTCGGCATCCAAAACCAACCGTTCGGTCTCGCTCAACGGCGCGTAACCCACTGCCGCCGATGTATCGTTGGCTGTAACCATTTCGGCGCCGGGACGAAAAATTCCGGTCAACTCTTCCGAACCGCCTTTGAGCTCGACCTGATATTGAAGATGCCGTTCGCAATCGACTTCGGGAATATTTTCGCGAAACCAATGCTTGGCAGTGTCAACGGCGAGTTCGGCGACATCGAAATCCTTCACCAGCGTTGCGCGATCGCCGATGACCAGGCGCATCGGTTCGACAACGTCGCCGCCGCCGTAACGCCGCTCCACCTGGCCCGCGACCAACAATCCCTTATCGCAATTGTGATGGAGAATTTTGCCGTAGCGCTTAAGATACGCCTGCGACAGCGCTTGAGAAATCCGCTCCATCACCAGATCGCAGATCGTGTCCGGATGACCGAGCCCTTTGCGCTCGACGATCTCGACATCGGCGGACGCCGTTGGCGGCTCGTGAATCCGTTGAATATAAATTGGCTCCATGAACTGTCCCTCGCGGTTCTCCTCTACTGCTATCTGCAGCGCAACTTTAACGCCTTTGCAGATAAGCGTAAGTTCTCAAAACCGGCTTCCAAGAGAGTAATCGGTAGGGCAGCAAAAGTTGCGCCACCTTAATAAAACCCGATTGACCAAGAACTGAGAAT
>DASSGE010000705.1:0-5325 GCA_035693605.1 Binatia bacterium | reverse complement strand
GTTCTGCCGCTTGCCGAGGACTATTCCGGCGAAGTCTGCGGTCCTGCGCTGGTGATTACCGAATGCCCGGAAAAGCTCGGTGCGAGTTGGAGAACGGCGATTCGCGATGAGCGGGTTCGCGTTTTATGCCCGATAAATGCTGATCGCCGGACGCCGCAGAAACCCGCCGGGGTGTCCTTCGCGGCGATCCAACTCGACGCGCCAGAGCCGGTATTGCGCAGCCAGATCGCCGCGGCTTGGGAAAATCTGACACTGCTGGCGCGCCAGCGCGAAATCGAGAAACGAGCCGAGCGCACTCAGAGTGAGATCGACCGACTTAACCAGATCGGCGTCGCGCTATCATCGCAACATGACCGCGAATCGCTGCTCAATCTGATCCTGCGGATCAGCCGGGAAATTACCCGGAGCGATGCCGGCTCGTTGTATTTAGTCGAGGACGACGACAATGGCATGCGCCGGCTGCGCTTTACGCTGACGCAAAACGATAGCATTCAAGTCCCTTTCGCCGAGACCTATTTGCCGATCGATAGTTCGAGTATTGCCGGCTACGTGGCGCTGAGCGGCACGGAACTGGTTTTGGACGACGTTTATCGGATTCCATTGAGCTTGCCGTTCCGCTTCAACCCTATCTTCGACGAGGAGAGCGGCTACCGCTGTAAGTCCATGCTCGCCATGCCGATGAAAAATCCCCAGGGTGAGATCACCGGTGTCGTGCAACTGATCAATTGCAAAAGCGATCAGGCGTCGCGCGTCGATCGGCACAATGTCGACTTCGTGGTGGTGCCGTTTCCCGACCAATGCCGGCCGTTGCTGCGCTCTTTGGCGAGCCAGGCGGCGGTGGCAATCGAGAACATCCGGCTCTACGAAAGCATCGAAACGCTCTTCGAAGGTTTCGTGCGCGCCTCGGTCACGGCGATCGAATCGCGCGACCCGACTACTTCCGGCCACTCGTTTCGCGTCGCCGATCTGACCGTTGGTTTGGCGCAGGCGGTGGATCGCGCCGGCACGCCGCCGTTTCACGAGATTCATTTCAGCCGCGCCGAAATGAAAGAGATTCGTTACGCCTCGTTGTTGCACGATTTCGGTAAAGTTGGCGTGCGCGAGCAGGTGCTGGTCAAGGCGAAAAAGCTTTATCCGGGTCAGCTCGATCTGATCCAGCAACGGTTCGCTTACGCGCGCAAGGCTTTGGAGCATGCCCAGAGCGAGCGCCGATTCGCCTACTTGCTCGACAAGGGCCGGGACGAGTTTCTGCGCCGGCAGGGTGAGTTCCAGCGTGAGCTGCAAGAGCAATTGCGCGAGCTCGACGAGATTCTTGCGTTTGTCGTGCGCTGTAATGAGCCGACACTGCTGCGCGAAGGCAATTTCGAGCGCCTGGCCGAAGTCGTGGCACAGCAGTATACCGATAGCGAGGGCCGCGAGCGGCCATTGTTATTGCCGCAAGAGGCGCGGCTTCTGGCGATCCCGCGCGGCAGTCTCGACGAGGCGGAGCGCTTGCAGATCCAGACGCACGTCAGCCATACGCAGAGTTTTTTGCAACAGATTCCTTGGACGAAAGAGTTTAAAAATATACCGGAAATCGCCGCAGCCCACCATGAGAAACTCGACGGCACCGGTTACCCGCGCAGTCTGGCGGCGCAAGATATTCCTGTGCAGTCAAAGATGATGACCATCGCCGATATTTTCGACGCGCTGTCGGCGCATGACCGCCCCTATAAACCTGCCGTGCCTTGGGAGCACGCCCTCGATATTCTGCACGCGGAAGCTAAAAAGGGCTTGATCGATGCCGCGCTGTTAGAATTATTTCGCGCCGCGGAAATTTTTCGGCTGGCTGCTAATTGGAAACCTAGCTGAGGTCGGCCGCGAGCGCGAATTTAGCCGGCAAATTGTCAGAGAGCGAACTGGCGCGGCAGCGCCAGCGGGTCGCTGCCGCGCTTCTTATCATAGATGAAACAATCTCTGCGGATTGGCTGATAGGATTTTTTCGATGACGGCGTCGCTCAGGTCGCCGCGGGCTTTGAGGCCATTGGCGAGTTGATCTTGGCGGAAGGCGTCGCCATGAGGAAAATCGGTGGCGGTAACGAGAAAGTCGTCGCCGTTCTTGCCGATGATGTACGGCAGATCGTCGTCCATCGCGCAGGAGACAAAGACGCGTTCGGCGAGCCATTGTTCGATTTTCGCGTGGTTGTGGCCACGCAGCCCTTTGAGCAGCCGCACGGTCCATTCCGATCCGGCTTCCAGGAAGGCAACCCGCAGTTTGGGAAAATCTTCGAGCAGCTTCGAGCCAAGAATTTGTTGGAAGGCGTAGAGAACGTAAGGGCCGCTGACGATCCCCTTGCCGAGCGGGTGGACATGCGGACGGCCGTCTTCATAGCTCGGCCGCGGCACGCCCTGAAACATTTCCCGAATCATCGGGCTCGATCCGTTGCCGACATGGACGGTGATCGGCAAATCTTGATGCGCCGCCTCTTCGTAGATCGGCCAGTGGTCGGGGTGGGTCAGCGGCCGGTCCCATTCGATGCCGCGGGCATAGATGCCGGCGGCGCATCCAAGCGCTTTTATTCGGCGGATTTCTTTTACGGCCATGTCGGGACGGCGCCAGGGCACGATGGCGACATAGTAGATCCTGCCGGCGGACTGGGCGCACTGAGTCGCCATGAATTGGTTATAGCTGCGTGCCAGCGCGGCTTCGAGTTCGACGTTCTCGGCCAAACAGCCTAGCCAGAGCGATGGGAAGACCACCTGGGTGTCGATGCCCAACTCGTCCATATGGCGCACACGAGCTTTGACATCGCGCATTTCTTGCACGGGGATCGATACGTCTTTTTCGCTGGCCCTCTTCATGGTGGTCGGATTGGCGGCGAAGAAGCGCAGTTTATAGTCGATCACCCAAGCGGCATTGTGCCAACCGAAGCAAGTATCTTCGGGAAATGTCACCGGAATCGGCCGTAATAGATAAAATTCAGGATCGAGATATTGCCAAGTCTCGACGCACTCTTCGACATGAGCATCGCAATCGATGACTTTCACGGAATGATACTCCTCGACTTCGTTGCAATGAGCGCAGATCGTAGCGCGCAATCCCCGAGGGAACGCTACTTCACCACCGCCTGGTTTTTGAGTTCGGTGATTTTTTCAGCGCTGAGGCCAAGGATGTTTCCCAGAACATCGTCGGTATGTTGCCCCAGCGTCGGCGATTGGCTGCGGATGCTCGATGGTGTGTTCGACATGTGAATCCACGGCGCTAACAATTTTACCGGCCCGGCCGTCGGATGATCGACATCGATGAACGCTCTGCGTTCTTTGATATGTTCGTCTTCGATCACTTCGCCCATTGACAGGACTGGCGCGCCAAAATAGTCGATCTGGCGCAGGCCGTCCCACAGTTCGTTTCGCGGCTTAGTGGCGACGAAGGCTTTGATGAGATCGTAGAGTTCAGTCCGGTTCTGCTTGCGAGCAGCGGCGGTGGCGAAGCGAGGATCTTGAGCCAAATCGTCGCGCCCCATGAATTTGCTCAGCTTGGCCCAACCATTGTCGCTCAAGTCCGGTATTCTCAGAGTGAAAAAGCCGTCCGCCGCCGGCACCGGTTTGTTGCCGATCTCGATGCCGATAAAGTGCTCGTGCCATTCGCTGATCATAAATCCCATCAGCGCTTCCTGCATCGACACGGCTATGCGTTGGCCTTCGCCGGTTTTCTCGCGCGCGTGCAGGGCGGCCAGGATGCCGCAGACCATGCTGATGCCGGCGGCTTCGTCACCGATGCCGATGGCCTTGGTACCGGGCGCTTTGCTGTATCCCCATCCGGTATGGGTCCAGCCGGTCATGCTGTTGTTGGTATGCGCCGTGCTGCCGTAGTCTTTGTACGGCCCCGACTCGCCGAAGCCGCGCGTGCACGAGTAGATGATGCGCGGATTGATCTTCTTCAGGTCTTCATAGCCCAGGCCGAACTTTTCCATTTGCCCGGTGTGGTAGTTTTCGACGACGACATCGGCTTTGGCGATCAACTGCTTGGCCAAGTCGGCGCCCTTTGGGTCTTTCAGATTGAGCACGACGCTTTTTTTGTTCTGGCTGACCCAGAGAAACTCATAGCCGTCGACTTTCGCGTTGGGCGGCATCCACGAGCGGCGAAAGCCGTCGCCAGCGGGCGGTTCGATCTTGATGATCTCCGCTCCCAGATGGCCGAGCAGCATGGTGCAGAAAGGGCCGTTCAGTGCATGAGTAAAATCGATCACGCGAATGTCGTCGAGTGCGCCGGGCATGGTTACCTCCGTCAATAATTTTTTTGTTGCATATCAATATCGGACCACGAAATCGAACTTGAGTCGCCTGCTTACGCCGGCTTGAACTTCGCCAGGCTTATTTCCGGCGTGACATCTTCGAACACTGCCTTTACCGGCATACCCACTTTAACTTCTTCCCATGGGCAGCCGATGACGTTGCTGACAAGCTGTACGCGTCCGCCGGTGCCGTCGATGGCGATATGCGCGACGACGTAGGGAAGGTCGGGCTGAAATGCCGTGACCGCGGCGTAGTGCACGACCACGAAGGTTTCGACCTTGCCGGTTTGCGGCACGCGCGTCCATTCGAAGTTCCAGGAATAGCATTCCGGGCAAAATGCCTGGGGCGGCCAGCGGAAGCGCTGGCAGTCGGCACAGCGCTGGGCGCGCAGCTCATGGAGCTTGCAACCATCCCAAAACGGCTGAGTGTCGACATCGGCACGGGGCAGCGGCTTGGCGTACGCGTTCATGATCAAGCCTTCCTCAGCAGCATGGCGCTGTCGACGCATTCACCACACAGTAGCGCGATCTGCGGATTGCGCACCTGGCGGCAGATGGTCCGGTCGTAGGTATGCGCGCCGTTGCAGAGATCGTCGACGACACCTTGCGGACGCAGCTGCTGGACCGCTTCGATGAAATGGTTGAGGCCGGCGATATGTCCTTCCGATAAAAGTCCGCCGTGGGTATTGACCGGCAGCGTGCCATCGAGGCGATTATGTCCGGCGCGGACCCACGGCCCGATCTCGCCTTTGGGCACCATCCCCAAGTCTTCCAGATGGGTCATGCACATGAAGGTGAACGGGTCGTAAATCTCGGCGAAGCTGACGTCGCGCGGCGTGATGCCGGCGCCGGCGTAGAGTTGCGGCGCGGTGTTGACGCCGTTGGTTTCCCACCAGCCGGCGGTCCGGCCGGTACCGCCGACTCCGGCCATGATGTAGACCGGCGCGTGTTTCAAATCGCGCGCACGCTCGGCGGAAGTCACCACCAGCGCTACCGCGCCGTCGGTCTCCTGGCAGCAATCGAACAAACGAAATGGATAAATGATCCAGCG
>DASSGE010000704.1:0-5144 GCA_035693605.1 Binatia bacterium | reverse complement strand
AATTGCCGCTCGGTGGTGGCGTAACCGTTACTCGGAAATTCGACAACATCGCCTAGAAAGAGCAGCTCCCGGAAGCCCTTTTGCCGCAGCATTACGTTATCCGGTGGCACGACCACGGTGGCATCTACCGAGCCGGCGCTGAGCGCGGCGACTCGCGTGGTGGGCAGACCGATCATGATCAGAAGCGCATCGCGTTGAGCATCCATTCCTTCGCGGTTAAAGGCGATCTTGGTGGCCAATTCGATGGTATCGCCAAAGCGGACAATGCCGACGTATTTGCCACGCAGCTCTAAAATCGACTTAAATTGCGGTTTGGACATCAAGAAATAATTTGGCCGGGCCGCGCCGAAGAAGATCGCTTTGATCGGCGCGCCCTTGGCCGCCAGTCGCAGTGCCGAATCGGCGACGCCGTGGTAGTCCACATCGCCGCTTAGCAGCGCGCTGTGCGCTAGCTGCGGCAGCATAATCGGCGTCTCGATTTCGATGTTTTCGTCTTTGAAGAATCCGCGATGGCTGGCAACAAAGAGCGGCAGGTAGCCCATGGATCTGGCCGGCAGGGCGAGACGGACACGGTCAGCAGCGCCGGCGTGCGACTGCGCTAGACAGTTGGCCGCGAGCAAAATAAACAGCACCAAGCCAAACATAGGCGTGATCTACCGCGGCGGCGCTTGGCGTGCTCTGGCTTTCTTTTCTTCCGGCGCTTTGATTCGGTCGAGTTGCTTGAATGCAAAGTCGCCGTGGCCGACCTCTTTGTCGGTGGCGCTGAAGCGCGGGTTGCCCGCCGGTTCGGCGCGCGCGCCGAGCAGGATCATGTACTCGTCGCCGGTGTTGTCGAGCTGATAGAGCTGGCCGGCGGGAATCGTTACCAGCATTCCTGGATTGAGCGGGCGCGAAGTGCCGTCGGGAAAATGAAACGTGCATTGGCCTTGAATGCAGTAGAACTGCTGGTCGGCGGTGTGCTTGTGCATCGGCCCTTTGGTACCCGGATAGTCGCCATGCACCCAGGTATGAAAATGGTCCGAGGTGAACAGCACTTTCTTGCTGTGGCCAATTTCGAGTTCGGGTTCTTTCAAGATATCGATAAATTCAGCAGCCATGCTTTCCTCCTTGATTTGTGACTATTTTTTGTTTTGCCAAAGTTCGACGATTCAGGACCTGATTATTCTGCTTTGTACTGAACTACTGACGTTTGCCTTGGCGAAACTTCTCCCGTGCGATGCCGGTTTGACCGCGAGCACGTTGCCGTCGCCGCGGTGGCCGGCGCTGCCGACCGCGCCAATGATGATGTCGTCAACGATCAGCGGAATGCCGCCAGTGGACACCCAGATGAGCGGTCGCGCTGCGCGATCATTGGGCACCGCCGCAGGCTTTTCCTGTGCTTGAATTCGCGGCAGTGACGCTTCGAAGTGGAAAGAAAAGCGTGGCGACAACGGCTGATGTTTTAATGACGATCATCCTCTCGGTCATTTTGTACCCTGTGCCGCGGCTCGCGCGGCTTGGAGCGTGGCACTGTCGCCATGGATGCCAACTATGGTTGCCACATCGAGATTTAACTTGTCCAGCGCTGTGACGAATTCTTTCACAGCTGGCGTCGGTCTTACTTCGCCGTTGCGCGGGCTGATATGATCGGCTTCAATAACTAATTTTTGCGCTGGCAGATAGATGACGACCAAGTCTTCGGCATGGGACACAGGCAGGGGATAGACCTCGACGCGCTGCTGGCCGTCGCTCAAGATGCGCGGTCCGCCGCCAAAAGCTTCGATAACGACCGCAGTACGCCGTTTCGCCAAGCTATCGGGTTTGCGCGTATGAGGCGCTTTGGCGACGCGACTATAGAACTCCTTGGCGGAAAAGGGGACGACCAGATTAGCGCCGGTGGCCATGAAGGCGCGAATACCGCCGGCGTGGTCGAGGTGATGATGGGTGGGGATCACATAGCGGATCGGCTTATCGGGGAATCTATCTTTTATCGATTGCACCACCGGCGCGGTGCGCGCGTCGTAGAGCGGCCCTTCGATTGCCACGAGATGATCGCGCATCTCGACGACTACGGTTGCGTGGCCGACGCCGCGGATTTTGTGCACGCCATCGGCCAAACGATGCCATTCAATGGATGGCGGCCGGCCGAAGTCTGCGTAGCTGACGTTGCCGGCAACCCGGCGCAGTATCCACTGTGAGGCGATTGGCTCGGCGTCGGTCTTTTGCCTGCGAACCGCGTCGGGAATGGCGAAAGGGTCGGCGATAAAGGTGACGTTGTGCTGCACGGACTGGATCTGCTCTTCTTGAAGCACTTTGCCGTTAAGCTCATAGCGCAAGCTGAAGGGCAGCGTTACGCTACCGACCTTGCGCCAGTCGCCGTAGCGTAACAGGTAGCTGCTATCGCCTTCGAGCGGATCGTCTTCGAGAATATCGACTTGCGTCGGTAGCCGGGTTTTGGCGTCGAAATAAACCTGAAACTCATCCCCGTTGTCGATGAAGCTGATGACTTGCTGGCGTTGTCCGGCGATCTCAGTGTCGGCCAGACGGCGCAAAGATTTCTGCGCTGCGGCGGCGTTTAACAAGAGTGTGACGGGCGCGCGCCGTTGTTCGCGCAGTCGCGTCGCCATGCGTCCTGGGTGCATGCGGCTAGTCTTGGCATTGCTCGCTGCGCCTTCACGTAAAAGACCGACGTTGCCCTCGATCACTTCCAAATAAACCATCGGGCTGTTGCGCGCTGAGTTATTGCCGTTCCATTCCAACCGCAGTCGCGGCTGAGTTAAGTCGCGGGTTAGCGAGTAACGAAAGGTGCTGATCTGTCGGCTTGGACCGAGCGGTTGGGGTGTCGACGATGAGTCGTATTGTTTGCCTTCGCTCTCGATGATTTCATTTTTGAGCGCACGTAGTGCGTTCATACCGCCCATCGCGGCGGCAGCATGGTCGATGAGTGCCTGGGCGGATTGAGCTTGTACCGTCACGGGGTCCAAGAGCAGTGCTATAAGCAGCCAGCCGATTGTCAATATTTCCCGAATCATTGTTGTTTCCTAACGCAACTTGTCGAATTTCTGTCTCGACACTTCGTCGGCGCCCAGGTCGGCGCGGAACTCGTACAGTGAGGCTTCCCACGAACCGTACATCGGATTGGGCAGCATGAACCACTTGGTGCCCCATTCGCTGTGCTTGAGCGCTGTCTTGACACGCAAAGCGGCAGCAACGCGATAGCCTGAAATAAAGTCGGCCAAATCGTCGCCAAACAACATGAGCACCCGGTAAGACTGCGCGATGTATTGACGCCGACTCTCTTTGTCACTGCTCCAGTCCGCTCGTTCGCCGCGGCACAGCACGGTGTCGACATCTTGGGGCAATGGAACCCCGATGGCGGCGAGATTGCGCCGTGCGGTATCCTCGGTGGGAAAATCGCGATTGGTGACGAAGAACACGGTGACGCCGCGCGCTTGCGCCGCCTTGATAAACTCCACGGCGCCGGGTACGGCGGCCGGCTGATTGCTCTCCTGCCACTCGCGCCAGGGCCGACTCGAAAAGCGCGCCTGATTACGCGCCAGCTGACTTTGGAAGGAGCCGGTGTCGATTACGGTTTCATCGATATCCATGATGATGGCGGGCGGTAAGTGCCGATGATTTTCCATTCGCGTTGGCAGGGCGCTCCAATCAGTATCGGCAAGTGCCTGTTCCAAATGCGCTTGGGCTGACGCGTAGATGGATTGGGCCAGCACGTGATATTCGGCTGAGGTCGTCTGCCAGAGGATGGCGTCAAGACGATTGTCGGCTCGGGCTGGCGTCTCCTGGCGAGAGTTAGGTGGCGAAACGGTGCAGCCTAGGACAGTGATCGGGAGGAAAAAAAGGAATAAGACAATCGCCCCCGTGGGTTGGTGAGTCGCCCAGGGTGACAGGATTCTCGATCGTGAGGCTGATGCGTCCATGGGAGTGAACCGTCTTTTAGGACGCGGAGCGCCGTTCGATTTCAGGAATGATTTCCTGGCAGATCAGATCGATGGCTTCGTCCCAGTTGGGCCCGAGTGGCGAGGCCATGTCGACGATGTCGAAACCGTAGGGTTTTGCCGCGCGCAGCATTTCGAATATGCCGTCGATGCACTGGGCCGGCGTTCCGGCAATGACCGTGCCGACTTGGGCGAGCAGATCATCGTCGATCAAATCGATCATTTCGTCTAATGACTTGCCTGAACTATGCGCCGAAACGACCGCGTCGGCGACGGTCTCAGGGACGGGTAGCTTGAGCATGCGCTGCTTGAGCATATGTCCCTGGATGAGCGCGCCCGCGCTCATGCGCTTGGCATAGCGTTTTGCGGCGGCGCCGTCGCGGGAAACCGACATATGTAGATGGAGCACTTTGGTAAATTTGCGGCCGTCATTGCGCGCGCGGCGGCCCTTCTCCAATTCTGCCATTGCCAAATCGATGGCGCCTTCGCGCACCAGCGCAGTCGGGAAAGACAAATTACTGACGATCAGGCCATCGCCGATATCCCAGGCCATCTTGAGCATCTGGGGTCCGGCGGCCGCGATGTAAATCTCCGGCACTCGGTCGGGTGGCAATCGCAGAAACGCTTCTGCGTTGGGATCGAGGCGAAAAAAATCCGCGAGAGTGGAAAAGACGCCTAGTTTAGTTGATTTGCCGGCGAACATTTCCCGCAAGAACAGAATAGTTTCGCGTACCATGGCGAGGCGCTTGGTCTTGCGAATCATGTTGGACGACGGCGAACCGGCGCCGATGCCGACGGTGATGCTGCGGTCGCCGGCGAGATGCGCCAAAGCCGCGAAACTCGATGCCAGATCGATCGGGGTCCGCGCCCAAGGATGAGTTACCGAAGTGCCGACATGCGCTGCGGTGCTGGCAAGGATCGCCGCCAAGATAACAAAAGTATTCTCGTAGGTCAGATGGTCCGGTACCCACACTTTGTCAAACGCATGCTGGCCAAGAGCTTTTTTAACGTAGGCCGCCATCGCTGGAGCGGTGCAGGGTGGATACAATTGAATGCCAAAGCGCATGATGCATCTCTCGAACCGACTGTTGGCTATCTCTAGCATAGTTTGAGGGGTGGGTACCAACGGGGAGTCTCGTTGTCTGCTCAGACCATTTTTCCCGCCGTTGAATCTAGCATCGTCATCAATCCGACGAGTAGGGAAATTAA
>DASSGE010000703.1:0-3692 GCA_035693605.1 Binatia bacterium | reverse complement strand
TCCCTACGCGTTGACCGGAGAAATTCAGAAGGCGACTGAGTATTTCGATAAGATCGAAGTATGGCGCAAGGAAAATGTCCAAAAAGATCCCATTGCCGTAGGACTTTTAGGTTCCGATCGATACCTGGTGGCGCGCTGGGGGATGGAAAAATTATTGCCCTTCGACACCATCAAACGGGCGATGCCGCTCATGTTGGCTTGGAAATACATTGTCAGCCCGGCCGGGGCTATGGCTGGGATGGCAGCGTTGGGCTATTTAGCGTGGGGATTTCTCGCTTAAATAGTCTAACGAAGTGGTGCACGGGAGGTGCTTTGGAGGCGGCGTTCTGAACCTCTTAAGTGTCTCTCGTGCAACCACAAATTCCGCCGCGATGGCGGCGAGGCGCGTCAGTATGCTTAAGCGTCTCGTGATTGTTTGACTGCTTCTGCGGTGAGCTATCCGATAGCGCAAATCAGCCGTCGATCAGATGTCTAATCTTTAGAGCGTCAACGACGGTATCGACATAATTTCTAATCGCTTCTTCGACATCCTCAGGATCGATCGTCCTGATCGTTGCCGTCCAGCGTCTGCCCCACTGTCTTGAAGCGCCGCCTTGAGGCGCGCGTCGACACCTACTCCGGTTTGCGGAATAGTCCGATAACCGGGCAGAGCATCAATGCCGGCTGCGCGCAATTTGGCGACGAGATGATCTTCGAAATTGCGCCGGATCGCGTCCTCTTCCATGACGCCGACGACGACGACTTTGTCAGTTGAGCGGAGTGGATTGGCGTAAGCCGGATTGCTCCATTGGCTGACGATTCTTTGCGTCGCGCAGCTGCTCGCCGCGACAACGGCAAGCGCGAGCACCGCCGTTAGCACCGGGTTGGTCTTCATGCGCTGGTTAGTTTCTAACGGTCCGACTCGGCATTTTATCCCGGTCCGCTGCCCGGCGATTTTAATGCCACGAACAAACTATCATTACCGCGCCGAAGTAAAAACAAAATATTTTCTCCGCCTTTGACCTGGTCGATCGAGCTTTGGAAGCCACTCATTCCAACTACGCGCTTGCGGTTGACTTCGAGGATCACATCGCCGCGGCGCACGCCCGCTTCAGCTGCAGCGCTCTGCGGTTGCACGGAAGTGACCACCACGCCGCCGCTTTCGACTCCGAGACTTTCAGCGAGCTGTGGCGTCAAGTTCTGCACGACAAGTCCCAACGAATTGGCTTTCGGTGCCACGGCAACCGCTTTCTCTTCTTTTAATTCGGCGATCGTGATGTTGACCGGCACGCGCTGATTGTTGCGCAACACCACCGCTTTGACGGCCTGTCCGACTTTGGTACGCGCGACCAGGATGGGTAGCTGATCGGCGCTCACGACCGGGTTGTTGTTGTATTCGACGATAACATCGCCGACGCGAATGTCGGCTTGCGCCGCCGGACTGCGCTCGGTCACACCGGCGACCAAGGCGCCGCGCATTTCCTTCAAGCCAAAGCTTTCGGCGATTTCCGGGGTCACTCTTTGAATATTGACTCCGAGCCAGCCCCGGGTGACTTTACCGGAATTGATCAACTCTGGAATGATTTCTTTGACGAGATCAATGGGAATGGCGAAACCAATGCCGAGATTGCCGCCGCTCCGGCTGAAAATCGCCGTGTTGATGCCGACCACCTCGCCGCGCAAATTTACCAGCGGGCCGCCGGAGTTGCCGGGATTGATCGACGCATCGGTCTGAATAAAATTATCGTAAGGGCCGGCGCCAATGCGCCGTCCTTTAGCGCTGACCACGCCGACGGTGAGCGTGTTGTCGAGACCAAATGGGCTGCCCATGGCGACCACCCATTCACCGACGCGCAGTTTATCCGAGTCGCCCAACGGCGCCACCGGGAAAGCGTTCTTGCCATCAGTGATTTGCAGCACGGCGATATCGGTTCGAGGATCGCGGCCAAGAACTCTGGCGTTAAACTCCTGATCGTCGGCAAGTCTGACGGTTATTTTCTCAGCGTTTTCGACCACGTGATTATTCGTCAGAATCAAGCCGCGCGCCTCGATAATGACGCCAGAGCCCAGGCCTTGGCGCGGTTGGCCACGCGGCCCATCGGGTTCGCCGAAAAATCGCCGATAAAACTCTTCGAAGGGATCGCCGGAAGGATCTTGCCCGCCAAAGGGAGGAGTCGGTGCGGGTTGGCGCTGGCCGAGTGGCGCTTGCGCTTGTGGGCTGGTCGTCTGTATGGTTGCGATATTGACGACGGCCGGCGACAATTTTTCTGAGAGTACGGTGAAGTCCGGCAAGTTGGTCAGGGCAGAATGCCGCGTATCAGTTTGCCCGACAACGGGCGCCACCACAGCCACGCTCAGTAATTCGGCCAACAACAGCGCAGAAATCGGTTTAAAATATGCGGAACTTAATCGAATCATTGCGCAGTCCTCCATCCGCTGACGATTCTTGACGAGCAACCGCTATGCCATGAAGCACGTGTCAAAAGTCGTACATCCGCTGACGCATTGCGCGATGTCAATTTACTAAATGCGTAGTCAAACCGGTGGTTATGATGCGGTGGTGATTGGCGCGGGCCCGAACGGACTGGCAGCGGCGATCACTCTGGCGCAGGCGGGTCGTTCAGTGGCTGTGTATGAGGCCGAAGCGACTCCCGGGGGCGGCGCGCGCTCGGCTGAGTTGACTTTGCCCGGTTACAGCCACGATGTTTGCTCAGCAATTTATCCTTTGGCCATCGGTTCACCGTTTTTCCGCACGTTGCCATTAGCCCAGCACGGGCTTCGGTGGATTCATCCACTGGCCCCGCTTGCGCATCCGTTCGATGATGGCACCGCAGTGATCGTCGAGCGCTCAATCGATGCGACGGCAACGCAACTCGGCGCCGACAGCGCCGCCTATTGCCGATTGATGAACTACTTCTGCTCTCGCTGGGACGGCTTGGACACCGATCTATTGGGTCCGCTTCGTCTGCCGCGCCATCCGCTCGCCTTGGCCCGTTTTGGTTTTCACGCGCTGCGCCCGGCGGAGCGCTTTGCCCGCAGTTTTTTCGCCACTGCACGCGCGCGCGCCGTGTTTGCCGGTTTGGCAGCCCATTCAATGCTGCCACTCGACGCACTTGGCTCGGCGGCGTTCGGGCTGGTCCTCGCAATTACCGCTCATAGCGTCGGCTGGCCGATTCCATGCGGCGGCGCACAGAAGTTGACCGATGCCTTGGTGGCTTTTGCTCGTTCGTTAGGCGTGGAGTTTTTCATGGACCGGCGCATCGCCACGCTCAGCGAGTTGCCGGCGGCGCGCGCCGTGTTGTGCGACGTAACACCGCGGCAGTTATTGAAACTTGCGGGGGAAGAATTACCCACTAGTTTTCAGCGACAGCTGCAGAGTTACCGTTACGGCATGGGCGCGTTCAAAATCGATTGGGCGCTGTCGGCGCCGGTACCCTGGAAAGCAGCCGCCTGCGCTCGCGCAGCCACCGTGCATGTCGGTGGCAGCTTGGAGGAAATCGCTGCATCGGAGCACGCGGCGGCGCGCGGCGATTCGACTCAACGACCGTTTGTGCTACTGGCACAGCCGTCCCTGTTCGACGACACGCGCGCGCCCGCGGGAAAACACACGCTGTGGGGCTACTGTCATGTGCCCCATGGATCAAACCAAAACCGGCTCGATCAGATCGAAAGTCAGATCGAGCGTTTTGCCCCAGGCTTTCGCGATGTTGTAC
>DASSGE010000702.1:0-2724 GCA_035693605.1 Binatia bacterium | reverse complement strand
AGGCGATCCAATTAGCTATCCATTGCGAGCGGCAAAGAGAAATATATCGTCGTACTGACTGCGCTGGGGGCGTCATGGTAAACGGAAATGTCGTCGCAATTTTTATCTCGCCCGTTGCCGGCGGGAAAATGGAAGAGGTGGAAATGGTCGAGGCCATCGCCGGCGCGGGTCTCGCGGGCGACCGTTACGCGATGGCCGAGGGCAGCTTCAACCGGAAACGCCCCGGAAGGCGGCAAGTGACCCTCATCAATTCTCTTTTCTTTAACAACAGTGGCTTTGAATATGCTGAGAGCCGGCGCAATATCGTAACCCAGGGCGTCGAACTGATGTGGCTGATCGGCCGCGAGTTTCACATCGGGAAAACGCGCTTTCGCGGGCAGTACTACTGCGATCCATGCTTACGGCCTACCGCCTCTCCGGCAAATCGGAAAAGTTCTTGGAAGTATTCAGCGACCGCGGCGGTCTTGTGGCGGAGGTCCTGGAAGGTGGCACGATCAAGAAAGGCGATCACATCAGCATCAAGGCCATACCCGAGGAGGCTTATTATTATCGCAACCGCGAGCCGACAACATGATTGGCTCTCGGTAAGAATAAGCGCCTAGCCAACCTCAGTAGTCTAGCGTTACTGCGCAAAAGCATGGTGTAAAGGAGCGCCACGACATGAACGAAGATACCCGCCTAATCACGCTCGGGACATCGGGTGGTCCGCCACCGAGAGCCCATCGAGCACAGTCATCCAATCTTCTAACTGTTAACGGGACGCATTATGTCGTTGATGCAGGTGATGGCGTCGCGCGGCGTATTGCCAAAGCTGGCGTTAATGTTCGGGAGATCGCAACAATATTTATCACTCATCACCACGACGATCACACGGCCGGTCTCGGGACGTTGCTGTCGGTTGCGTGGGATCAAAATCGCACCAAACCAATCAACGTTTATGGTCCGCCCAGGACAGAAGCGCTGGTCAAGGCCGCTGTGCAGTATTTCAACATCAGCGCGGAGATCAGAATTGCCGACGGAGGCCGCAGCATACCGATAGCAGAGGTTTTCTTCGGTCACGATGTCGGTACCGGGGTGATTTACGAAGACGTTAATATCAAGGTGATCGCCGTTCAAAACAGCCATTTTGCTTTCCATGAAGGGCCGGCTGCCGGCAAACACAAGTCTTACGCTTATCGTTTTGAAACGCCTGATCGCGTGATTGTGTTCACCGGGGACACCGGCGCTAGCGATGCCGTCACCGCACTCGCGAATGACGCCGATCTGCTGGTCACGGAAACCTCGTCTTGCCAAAGTCGGATGCAAGAGATGGCCGACGACGGTCGCTGGCAAGCGATGAGCCCTGCCGAGCAGGCTGGCATCACACGTCAGATGACCCAGGGGCACATGACGCTGGATGAAATCGGCAAGATGGCCGCGAGCGCCAAAGTGAAGACCGTGGTGCTGTCGCACTTGACCCACAAGCGGGATGGCGATTACACGCCGTGGGCCGAGGAGGTGAAGAAACACTTTTCCGGCCAGGTGCTCGTGGCCAATGACCTGATGGAATTTTGACGGTAGTCCAACTTAAATCGTTTAAACGGTCCCAACGGTTGTGAGGTTCGCGGTGAGGTGCTTGCTGGGGTAGGGGACCAAATAAGACAAACAGTCATGCAGTCAGCCAGCTCTCATGGCACGGCAAGTAAAAGGAGGCGCGAATGGCGCATGTTGCCGCTTTATACCGCTATCCAGTAAAGGGGTTCACGCCTGAAGAGTGCGAGACTTTGACAGTCCTCGACGAAGGGAGAATCGCTGGCGACCGAGTTCTCGGCATTCGGTTCGCTGATACGGAAGCAGCGGATGATGCGTGGAGCAGGAAGCACGGCATGGTCGCTCTGATAAATACGCCAGGTTTGGCCCGTCTACGGGTTACGTTTGACCCAAAAGCATTTCGGCTGCTCATAAGTTTGGAATCTTCGGTGTTGGTCGATGAGGTATTGAATCCGGAGGGCAGACGGCGGATAGGCGCTGTGTTGGCCGATTACGTGCTCAAGCTCGACCAGAACCCACTGACGCATCACCCGGAGCGGTTGCCCTTGCGGGTAATCGGTGACGGCCTGTCACCACGCTACCACGACGAAGAGCCGGGTCGAGTCACACTGCACGGTCGTGGAAGTCTTCAAGCGCTTGAAGCTGCGCTCGGGGAGGATGTCAGCGAGTTGCGCTTTCGCTCGAATATTGCAGTCGATGGGCTCAACGCCTGGGAAGAGCAAAGTTGGGTAGGTCGTAGGATCCGCATAGGCACTGTGGAATTCGAAGTGGTAAAACCAAAAACCAGGTGCCTCGCCACCCATGCGAATCCGATAACAGGCGAGCGGGATCTCCCCATTCTCACTACATTGGTTCAGAAGATGGGCCAAGAAAACCCGACCTTTGCTGTGGCTATGTTGCCGAGTGGTCGAGGGGGGCAGATTCACGTGGGTGGTCAGGTAACGCTAATTGATTAATTCGGACGAGGCCAAGTCGACAACCAGCTACCGTCTACCGTGCATATCTAGTGAAAATCTTGATCGGCTGCTGACTTTAACGTCGAGTAGTTCATTTGTCATGAGGCCAAGGTAAATTTGCGACTTCCGCAATCTTCGCTCCTTCTTCAGTTCTGACCGGCGCTGCGACACTGCCCAAAAAGTCGAAATCAACGGGAGCACATTTTCGCACGATTTCTCCACTAATCCGTTGGCCGTA
>DASSGE010000701.1:0-10264 GCA_035693605.1 Binatia bacterium | reverse complement strand
TCGAGAATGTCCACCGCGTCGTCGAAGAAATCATCGCAGGAATATTGCTCCGTGGGCCTGCCCGATTTGCCGGTGCCGCGGTAGTCATGGGTTATAACAAGATGGTCGCGGCAAAACTCCGGCACCTGAAAGTTATTCCAGATATCGCCGGCGCAGGCAGTTTCGCTGAAGCAGAGCAACGGCGTCCCGGCGCCGTGGATTTCGTAATGAATTTCGATTGTGTTGCGCCGCACTAGGGCCATTTCCGCTCTCTCCTACGGTCGGGCCAGCGCGCGCAGTCCACGCACCACTTTCTCCGCCGTGATCGGCAGCTCGCGGATGCGTAGGCCGACGGCATCGTTGACGGCGTTTGCAATGGCCGCGGCGACGGGTACGAGTGGCGGCTCGCCGAGGGCTTTGGCGCCGTAGGGTCCGATGGGATCGTGCTGTTCGATCAGGATCGCGTCAATCGATGGAATGTCGATCAAGTTGGGAATCTTGAACGAGTCGAGATTGAGCGTAAGCGGCATGCCGGTGTCCGGATCCATGGGGATCTCTTCCATGAGCGCATAACCGATGCCTTGAACGACACCGCCGACAATTTGGCCGCGTGCCGCTTCGGGATGAACGATCCGGCCGGAGTCGTGCGCCGCGACGTAGCGCAGGAGTCGTACCGCGCCGCATTCCGGATCGACTTCGACCTCGGCAAAGTGGGCGGCGAATGAATTGATGATATGCGTTTTGCTGCCGGCGCGGAGTTTGGCATCCCCGACGATGATCTGTTCCGCTTGGCGGCGAATCACATGCGCGAGCGGTATCCTAATCTCGGGCGCATCGGCGACGGCGATGAAATCGTCGCGCCAGATCACGTTTTCCGGATCGGCTTCGAGAAGTTTGGCAGCCGCTTCGAGCAAGCGCCGCTTGGCATCTCCGGCGGCCTGCTCGGCCGCAAGTCCCGACGTAAACGTGGTGGTGCTGCCGGATGTGCTATGGGCGAATGGCGTTATGGCGGTGTCGGCAAAGGTCGCGTGAATTCGATCGAAGCCGATGCCGAGTTTTTCCGCTACGACCTGGCGCAGCACCGTCCAGGCACCCTGGCCGATCTCGGTGATACTCATGAGCAATTCCACGCTGCCGTCGGCTTTCAGTTTGACGACCGCCGAGGACTGCGACTGCCCGGTCTTATAAATGCAAGCGGCCAATCCGATGCCGCGGTATTTGCCATCAACAAGCCGCTTACGCGGGCCGTTGGGGCGTGGCTGCCAGCCGATTCTTCGCGCCCCTTCTTCGAGGCAGCGCATCAATAGATTGCTCGAGAACGGCACGCCGCCTTCGATAGGCTGCGAGGGAATCAGTTCGTCCTCACGGGTGACGCGCGTGCCGGGTTGGCCTTCAAGGCGCACACAGTGGCGCAGGCGATATTCTAGCGGATCGATGCCGAGGGATTCCGCTACTTCGTCGACGAACGACTCCAGGGCAAAATGGGCTTGGGGCGCGCCGAGGCCGCGGTACGAGCCCGCAACCGGACTGTTGGTGTAGGCGACTTTGCCGACGAAGCGCGCGTTGGCGCAGCGATAAAGGTAAGTGAGGCCGTGGCCCAAGCGCGATGCCACGCCATATCCGGGAGCGTAAGGTCCGGTGTTTAGCGTGCTGGTGGTATCGATGGCGGTGATGGCGCCGTCGCGTTTTAGCCCCATGCGAATCGTCGTGGTGGTGGCGTGGCGCCACTTGCCAAAGCCCAACTCTTCCTCGCGCGTGTAACCCATGCGCACCGGTCGACCGGCTTTGCGCGCGAGCAACGCAGTGAGATGTCCCAAGCGGGTTTCGTCTTTGCTACCAAAGCCGCCGCCCAAGTAGGCGGCAATGACGCGGACATGGTCGTGCGGCAACTGAAAAATCCGCGCCAGCTTGTCGCGGTCGCCGTGGACGTTGCGGCTGGCTTTCCAAACCGTCAGCCGATCCCCATCCCAGGAGGCTACGGCGTAGCGCGGCTCCAAGGCGACGGGGCTGGTCGATTGGGTGCGATAGACTCGCTCGACGACGAGTTCTGCTTGCTTCATACCGAGCGCGATATCGCCGCGGGAAAACTCGATTGCCTCCGCGCCTGCAAGATTGCTTCCGCCGCGCACCGTTGGCGCGTCGCCTGCGAGCGCGTCCAATTCGTTCAGGACAAACGGCAGAGGACGATAATCGATATGAATCAGGCGTAATGCTTCTTCGGCAATCGCTTCGCTTTCGGCCGCCACGGCGGCGGCCTCGTCGCCGGCGTGGCGCATGATGCGATTGAGCAAATGGACCGGTGCTAGCGACTGTTCGCCCGGGAGATCAGCGCCGGCCTCGAAGGGAATGTCGGGCGCATCATGATAGGTGATCACCGCATGCACGCCGGGCAAAGCCTCCGCTTTCTCTGTATCGATGCGCAAGATCTCAGCGTGAGCGTATGGGCTACGCAGCGTCTTGCCGTACAAGAGTTGCTTGGCATCGACGCGATCTCCAGAAAACTCGGCGGTGCCGGTGACTTTGGCATGGGCGTCGACCCGGGTGACCGAATGACCGACGATTTTTAGAGCAGCGGGTCTTTGTGTTGAGAGTTTTGCCATGTTGTCCCAAACCTTTGTCAGTTCTGGATACCAAACAGCCGACTTTACGACAAGCCGCGGGTTTGACAATCTTGCCCGGACCATGCGACTTAGGAAAATCATGAGCCGCACGCAAATCATTATCGTCCGCCACGGTCAAACCGAGTGGAATATCAAAGGCATTCGCCAGGGTTATCTCGATAGTCCATTGACGGCCAGAGGGATGGCTCAAGCGAAGGCATTGGGGCAGCGGTTGGCGCGGGAGAAGTTCACAGCTCTCTACAGCAGCGATCTTGGCCGCGCAGTGCAGACGGCGCAGGAAATTGCCAATGTGACGGGGCATACGATCGTTACCGACGCGCGTTTACGCGAGCGCCATCTCGGAATTTTTCAGGGTCTCAATGCCGAGGAGATTTCGGCGAAGCATCCCGAAGAGCGGCGCGCCATGCGCACGCAAGGACCTGGTTATGTCATTCCCGGTGGCGAGAGCATGGTGCAGCAGGTCGAGCGCAATATGGCTTGCTTGAATGAACTCGCGTCCAGGCATGAGGGCGAGCAGATCGTCGTAGTCACCCATGGTGGCGTGGTGAGCGGATTCTTTCGTCACACTTTGGAGATCTCGCTCGAGGCGCCGCGCCGATTCGAATTCGTCAATGCCGGGATAAATGTTTTCATTCGCGAACAGGATAATTGGATGCTGCTCACTTGGGGGGATGTCAGTCATCTGGCGCCAGGGGCGGCGTCCGAGGGGGATGATCCGTAGCCGCCAGCCGCCGCCGTGCGGCGGCGGTTCCCATAGTTCCAACCGTTCCCGTGGTGCCAGTCGTTCGAAGTCAGAAGTCAGAATCTCTGCTTGCTAAACCGTTGCGCGTTTTTCCATTCGCACCGTAAAACCGGGCCGCTTGATGTAGACCTGGTTCGAGTCTTTGCGCTTGCTCAGCTGTTCGATGATTTTCACCAGCGGTTGAGTGGCGTCGAGGTACTCTTGCGGCTTGCCGTGATTGGCTAAGGCTCTGACGTAATCCTCGCCGGCAAAGTAGTGGAGAATCAAGTCTTCATCAGACAAGTTTACTCCATATTTCTGGCGCACTTCGTTGAGAGTCGGCTCGACTTGTTCCCAGTGGGTCCATTCCTTGGCACGTGGGCGGCTGAGAATCTTATCACGCACATTGGGGTCCATCACTTCGACCGCTTCCTTGCCCCAGATACCCAAGGCGTACTGGATGTTCTGATCGGGGACTTCTTTGTAGCGCTCGCCGACGATGACGTTGATCGCCGCTTGGGTGCCGACGAACTGCGACAGCGGCGTGACCATGATCGGATAGCCGAAATCCTTGCGCACTTGACCGGCCTCGATCAGTGCGGCTTCCATCAAGTGTTCCTTGCCGACGATTTTCAACTGATGGCGCATGTTGGAGATCATGCCACCGGGCACTTGGTGCTGGTACATGGATTCGTCGTACTCCACCGGTTTGCCGATGGGCAGGCCGTCGCGGTGGGCGACCGCGGTGAAATGTTTCACCACCGGTTCCAGCGGCTTCAGGTCGACCTGAGGATCGTAGCCCAGCGCTTTCAAATTGCTGGCGATGTTGAACACCGAGGGCTGCGATGAGCCGTTGGCCAGCGGCGGAATCGCGGTGTGCAGAATACGCATGCCGAGCTTGACGCCTTCCAGGTAATTGAGCGGCGCCTGGCCGCTATTGCAGTGGGCGTGGAACTCGACCGGAATTTCGCCGGCGGCTTTCAACACGACTGGAATCAGCGTGCGCGCGCGGTCGGGGGTGAGCAGGCCGCCGACGTCTTTGAAGCAGATGCGCCAAGGTCGACTGGCGGCGGCTTCCTTGGCTTTCTTGGCGTAGTATTCATCCGTATGGCGCGGCGAGACCGAATAGATCAGATTCGCCACGGTGTCCATACCATGCTTTTTCAAATCGGCGATTTCTTCAGCGAAGGCGTCGTAGTCGTTCCAGCAGTTCGATGTCCGCGTCAGGGTCAGGCCGTAGGAGACCAGCCGTTCGATCAATAGTTTCAAAATCACGTGGGGCGTCTTTTCGAAAGCGCTATGCATGCCGCCGTGGTAGCGCAGGCGGGTTTTCTTGATACGCTGGGTGCCTTCCTTGAGCCAGTACCAGGGATTTTCTTTGTGCTCGCGGACATATTTTTTAAAAATCACGCTTAAGAAAAACTCCATGGATTCGAACCCGGCTTCATCCATATGCGGCAGAGCCGGCAGCATGGAGCCGATCTTCATATTCAATGCCCAGAGGCTTTGGTTGCCATCGCGGACGGTGGTGTCGATGAAGCGTACTTCGTTGGTCACATTTCCTCCGGCATTCTGTTCAACGGTTCAACGTTCAGGATTCAAAGCTCAAAGGTCGGATGGTCCATCCGTTCCAGTCGTTCCATAGGTTCCAATTGTGGAAGACTTTGATGGGTATTATCTGTATAAATTCTTGCAGTGGAGTTCAAACGGCGGGGGGCGAGTCATGAAAAGTTTTCGCAAAGAGCTGTGGTTCAATACGCCGACCCGGGTGGCGTTCGTTAATATAACGCCCCAGGTGGACGCGTGTATCCGCGAGAGTGGGGTGAAAGAGGGGATCGCACTGGTCAATGCCATGCACATCACCGCCTCGGTCTTTATCAACGATGATGAGTCCGGCCTGCATCAAGATTATTCACAGTGGTTGGAAAAGCTCGCGCCGCACGAGCCGATTGCGCAATACCGCCACAATGACACCGGTGAAGACAACGCCGACGCTCATATCAAACGCCAGATGATGGGCAGGGAAGTGGTGGTTGCGATCACCGGCGGCAAACTCGACTTCGGCCCATGGGAACAAATCTTCTATGGAGAGTTCGATGGGCGACGAAAAAAGCGCGTGCTGGTGAAGATCATCGGTGAGTGATTCCATTGCGGCGTAATTGATCCGCGGCATCTTGACCGATAGAGTGCCCGGATGGAAAAGCGAGTTTTTAAGCTTCGGTCGTCGAATCCTCGCCGCGGCCGAGTCGATTCTTCGGTTTCGGCGGTCCGCGGGCCGTATCAGGCGCCATGCCAGCACTATCCGCACTGTGTCGGTTGCCGGTTTATCGATCTTCCCTACCCGGAACAGCTCGTGCGCAAGCGCGCGCTGGTGAGCGAGGCGTTCGCCAAGTTTCCAGCACTCAAGGATGTCGAAATTCCCGCAGTTGTCCCCTCGCCGCGCCGTTTGGGTTATCGGGCCAGGGTCAAGCTGGTGGTGCGCAAGAGTGGCGGTGCTATCGCCACGGGATTGTACGTGCCGCAGACGCACCGGGTGATGGATATTTCATCCTGTCCGGTGCATCCGCGCCGGGTCAATCAAGTCCTGGAATATCTCAAATTTCGAGCGCAGGAGTTGGGAATCGCGCCCTATGACGAGCGCGACGATAGCGGCGATCTGCGCTACGTCGACTTTCGCTATAGCTTCGCCCGGCAGGAAGTCAGTGTGACCTTGGTAAGCCGCCATCCGGTCTTGCCCGAGGGCGAGAAGCTGGCGCGCGCGCTGCAGCGCAAGTTTTCTTTCGTCACCGGTGTAATCCTCAACATCAACGAAAATCGCGGCAACGTGATCTGGGGACAGGTCAACCGCATGTTGTCGGGCCGTGAAACGCTGCTCGAGCAAATTGGCGGGCTCAAGCTGGTTTATCCTGCCGGCGTGTTTTCCCAATCCAACCCGCACACCGCGCAAAAGCTTTACGACCGAGTCGTCGAGCTGGCGCAATTAACCGGCAAAGAACACGTTCTCGATCTTTACTGCGGTGTCGGGCCGATATCGCTCAATCTCGCGCGCGGTGCCCACCAAGTGTGGGGCGTTGACGACAACGAAGCGGGCATCGTCACCGCGAAGCAAAATGCCCGGCGTAACGGCATCGGCAACTGCCGATTCTTCGCCGGCGATGCGGCTGTTAAGATCAGCGAGTTGCGCGGCCAATTGGCGACGCTCGATCTCGTCGTCGTCAATCCACCGCGCAAAGGTCTACAGTCGGCCGCGCTCGCTGCCGTGGTCGAACTTAGTGCGGCAAAGCTCATCTATGTGTCTTGCGAACCGAACAGTCTGGCGCGTGATCTGGATAAGCTTTTCGCGTCCGGCTATGGTACCCAGTCGGTGCAGCCTTTCGACATGTTTCCGCAGACGGCGGAGGTGGAAAACGTCGTCCTGCTCGAGCGTTGAGTTGATATTATGATGACGCACGGCCGAGTTTGCGGTTTTCGTAGCCCGCGTGCTTTGATGCGTAGACTGATTTTATTAGCGGAGGTTCTTTATGGCTGATCTGCAGGTTCAGGGAGTAGTTCACTGGTCGATTCCGGTGAATAACTTAGACGAGTCGGAGAAGTTTTACGGTGAAATTCTCGGTCTGGAGTCGAAGGGGCGATTGGGCGGCTCAAAAATGTCCTGCTTCAAAGCCGGAAGCCACAATATATTGTTGTGCGAGCGCAAGGAGCCGTTGATTCGCACCCCGCAGCAGGACAATCGCCTGCATCACGCGTTTATGGTGAGCCCGGAGATGTGGGAGCGCGGCGCCAAGCTGCTGTACGAGAAGGGCGTCAAGATCGCCGAAGCGGTGGTCTATCGCGAGAAGGGCCACTTTACCGGCCGTGAACTCTATTTTCTTGATCCCAGCGGCAACATGTTGGAACTCTGCGATCCCAACTGGAAGCCGGGCATGCCGACGCCGACCTACGAAGAGATCGTCGGCATATAAATGATTCGGATATTTCTCCCGCAGAGGGCGCAAAGACTCAACGTTCGGCATCGTTCAAAGAGATAAATCTTTCTTTGAGACCTCGTCTTCGCTCAGGAACGACGGGCGTCGAGTCACGGTTGCGAGCTCGTCGTTTTTGCAGAGATAGTCTGATTGTTTAAACCCGAAGCTGTCGTCACTTCGACCGATAACGCCACAATTGCGGGATCGCCCAGCAAGTGCCGAATACCGTCAACGCACAAAGCACGCAACCGACCAGCGCGGCGTTGGGCGCGCCGATGAGCGCGGCGCCGGCGCCGGCGATGACCGCGCCGGTGGCGTTGGTGGTCTGGGCGAAAACGGTGAGGAAGCTCGTGGCGCGGCCGCGCATGTCGTCGGGCGCGAGAATTTGCACCACGGTCCGGCGCATGGCGACGCTGATGGCGTCGCTGATGCCGAGTAGACCGACGGCGATCAGGCCCATCCAAAACCATTTGGACAATCCCAACAGACCCAAGCTCAAGGCGAACAGCAGCGTGACCATGACGGAGAGCGCGCCTTTGCGCTTGACGTCGCCGAAGGCGAGCAGGATTCCCGAGCCGATCAGTGCGCCGATAGCCGGGGAGGCGTAAAGCATGCCGAGGCCGCGCGCGCCGACGTGATAAATTTCACTGGCGAAGATCGGCAGGATCGGCCGATAGAAACCGAAAAGCACGGCGAAGAAGTCGAGGATGAAGAGCGAGAGAATGATTCGGGTGTGCCAGAGAAATTCGACGCCTTCGATGAGGCTGTGCCAACCAATTTTGCGCTTCTGGCCTTGGGGCACACCCGAGGCGCGGATCATCAGGGCGCCCACGACGGTCGGAATCTGCAAGCCGGCATCGACGAAGTAAGAAGCCTGGACACCGAAGAAATCGATCATGAAGCCGGCGATCACTGGCGCCGTGAGCTGGGTTCCTTGCATCATCAAGGTCGACAACGTCACGGCGTTGAGCAGATGGGACTGCGGTATCAAACTCGGAATGATCGCCTGGCGCGCCGGGCCGCCGAGGACTTGAAGGGCGCCGGCGAAAACCATCAACACGTTGATTTGCCAGACTTGAATCGTGCCGCTGACGGTGAGCAGCCCGAGCAGCAGACCGGGAATGATATTCAAGCTATGGGTGATGGCGATCAATTTCTTGCGATTGAGCGTATCGGCGAGCACGCCGCCGAATAGCCCGAAGAATATAAACGGCGCGGCTTGAAAGAAGCCGGTGAAGCCCAGCTGCACCGATGAGCCGGACAATTGGTAAACGTGGTAAAGCGTCGCCACGTTACGCATGTGGTTCGATGTGTTGCCGCACAGAATCGCCGTGAAGATTAGGCGGTAGTCGCGGATCAGCAGCGACGACCAGGGACGGATGACGGTGTCGGGGTAATTTCTAGCGTGATCTGCGGGGTCGCTCACTCGGTTGACGTTCTCCGGAAGTTTCTGGCTTGCGCCAATGTATCGGTTCGCCGAAATAGCGTCAAACGATGTTGAACTCTGGCGGTGCGCGCCATAGAATCCTGGCCAGTGACTTCCGGATTATTTCGCGCAAAAGCGCAAAGTCGCTAAGTTCGTAACGGCAAAGATTGAAACTCTTAACAATTCATTTCACCGCCTTATCCGAACTTTGCGAGCTTGGCGGCTTTGCGGCAGTAATTCCGAATTCAATTAAACTGCGATGAGGTGTAAAAATGTACATCGACGGCGATACCCACTACTGGCCGGTGCGTTTCATCGACAAGGTCGATCATCCGGGGCGCGGCCATCTTGAATTTAGAAAAGGCAGCGGCGCGGTTTCGCGCTTCGGCATCGACTTTCCCGGCGATGCCGCGACTTATTTTCGCGACGGCAAAACGATTCACTCGTTCAGCGAGACGCGCTGGAATCTTGACATGCATCAGGATGTCATGGAGCGGGAAGGATTCGACTATCAAGTCGTGATTGCCGACAATCGGCCATTGATCTATGAAGTCGAGCGCGATCTCGGCGTCGCCATGGCGCGCGCTTACAACGACACGGTCGCCGAAGATATTGCCGGGCGCGAGCGTTTTCTCGGCATCGCCTGGGTTTACTTGCCCGACGTCGATGAAGCGATCCGCGAACTGCGCCGTTCGGTGAAAGAGCTTGGATTCAAGGGCGTGAAACTCATGGGTGGACATGCCAACTGCGATCTCGACGCCGAGGTGCTGTGGCCGTTCTACGAAGAAGTGTGCAAGCTCGACGTGCCGATCCTAGTTCATCCCGGCACGCGCGTCTTCGAGGCACAGGATTGCCATCCCTGGCTGGTCGGCAGCGATCGCTATGACGGCTTCAAGATGCTCGCCACCGCGCTGGGGTTTCCGCTTACGTATATGGTCAGCGCGGCGCGTTTGATCATGAGCGGCGTCCTCGATCGCTTCCCCGATCTGCGCATTTCGTTTTTTGAAGGCGGTGTCGGCTGGGTGCCCTGGCTGATGAGGACGCTCAATCACCACACGCTGTCGGCAGCGCCGGGCACGACTTCGGTCAACGATTTTTTCCGCAAGCGCGACAAACTCAAGCGCGCGCCGAGCGAATATTTCGACCAGCTCTACATCGCCGCCATCGCTTGGGAAGATTATCTACCGCAGATCGTCGAAGTTTGGCCCGACCACAACATCATCATCGGCAGCGACTTCGACCACGGCGACGCGATCTCGACCTGGCCCAACACCATCGCGCCGATCAAGGCGATGAAGGGGATTTCGGATGCCGATAAAGAAAAGATTTTAGGCGGCAACGCGGCCCGGTTGTTCGGGATGAAAGGGTGAACCGGCAGGGCGTATGTCAATACCCCTACGGAAAGCTGAGATTGGGAAACGGCCTTATGCCAGGCGATGGCGCGGAGCGACGGCGACGTTCTTTACGGTTGCCTGGATTCGACTACGGGCAGGTTGGCGCCTATTTTATTACGCTCTGTGTGCAGCATAGAAAATGCCTGTTTGGTGACGTT